>JAYEGM010000204.1:5000-28895 GCA_034659075.1 Pseudomonadota bacterium | reverse complement strand
CTTGCGGTCAGCTTCAGCCTTGCGAGCTTCCTCGGCCTTGCGGTCAGCTTCAGCCTTACGAGCTTCCTCGGCCTTGCGGTCAGCTTCAGCCTTACGAGCTTCCTCGGCCTTGCGGTCAGCTTCAGCCTTGCGAGCTTCCTCGGCCTTGCGGTCGGCCTCAGCCTTGCGGTCGGCCTCAGCCTTGCGGTCGGCCTCAGCCTTGCGGTCGGCTTCAGCCTTGCGAGCTTCCTCAGCCTTGCGGTCGGCTTCAGCCTTGAGGGCAATCTCTACCTTACGGGCTTCCCCAGCCTTGCGAGCTTCCTCAGCCTGACGTGCATCTTCAGCCGAACGAGCCGCTTTTTGAGCAGTCGATTGTTTTTGCCGTTTCCTTTGATCAAATATATTTTTGATCAGCAAATAGACAGCCCTGACGGCATAGAACAGGGTGCTGCCAATCGTAAACAGTAGCGTCCAGACGCGCATGCCTATGTCGCCAAGAGTCTTCTTCTTTTTCGCTGAAGGCTGGCCGGACGCAGCGCCAGCACCTCCACTGCCACCCGGCAGCAGGGGATCAACAATATTAACCCCGCAGTTAAATGATTTGCTGGCGGTGATGCAACCCAGAGGAATTACCAGCAGGGTCAGGAAAGTTGACACAATGACACCGAACATCAGCGTGATTGCCATACCGTTGAATATCGGGTCAGTAAGAATGAACAGGGATCCCATCACTAGCGCCAGTGCGGTAATCACGATCGGTCGGGTTCTCGTTTTACAGGCAAGTATCACTGCTTCACTGACAGGATGGCCCGCTTTGACCATTTCTCGTGAGTAATCCACCAGCAAAATAGAGTTGCGAACAATGATACCCGCCAGCGCAATGAATCCAATCATTGAAGTGGCGGTGAATTCCTTGCCCATAATTGCGTGACCGGGGACGATGCCAATCAAGGTCAACGGAATGGGTGAGATGATGATGGCTGGCATAATGAAATTGCCAAACTCCCACACCACGAGCATATAGATCAGTATAATCGCAGCCATGAAGGCGCCACCCATATCACGGAAAGTTTCCCAGGTGACGGTCCACTCACCGGTCCACTCCCAGGTCGAAACAGACGTATCTTCGGGAACACCGTACCAGGAGAACTCCGGCTTGACGCCATCCGGGGCTGTGTAGTCTTCCACCTGATGCATAATATCGAAAATACCGTATACCGGGGCAGCCAGGTCGCCTATCATTTCGCCGGTAACAAATTCTACCGCTTGAAGGTCCTTGTGGAAAATGATGGGATCTTCACGAACCAGCACAAATTCGCCCAGTTCGGACAGGGGTATGGACGTACCGGCAGCAGAAGGAATGGGCAGCTGGTCCAGCTGGCGCAATTGTGACCGCTGTGATAACGGCACCTGCATAACGATATAACGCGGCTCGAGGATGTGTTCAACCTTGACATCACCCAGCATGTAGTCACCCATAGCCATGTTCAGGTTACGGTTGATAGTCTCGACGCTGACGCCCCGGCGCACTGCTTTTTCGCGGTCTATCTCGAAGTGCCAGACATCATAATCTTCGGCCATCATGGTATCGACATCCGTGATGAACTCAGCCTTTTCAAACATCTTTTCCATGTCACGGGCAAACTGGCGGCGAGTTGCATCGTCCGGGCCATAGATCTCGGCCACCATGGTCTGCAGTACCGGCGGCCCGGGTGGCATTTCTACGACCTGGATCCTGGCGCCCATTTCTTTAGCCAGCGGCTGCAGGATTTCGCGTGCTTCGAGAGCCAGCTCGTGACTTGTTTTCTTGCGATCACCCTTATCCAGCAACTCGACCTGGATATCCGCTTCCCAGGGCTGCATACGCAGGTAAGAATGCCTGACCAGGCCGTTGAAGTTAAACGGTGATGAGGTCCCTACATAGGATTGCAGCTGGGTGACTTCAGGTAAAGCCTGCAGGGCCTTGGTCATTCTGAATGCAACGTTGCTGGTCTCGGGCAGTGCCGTTCCTTCCGGCATATTGATCTGGATATTGAATTCAGCCTTGTTGTCCAGTGGCATGATTTTTACTGTCGTCAACTGGAAGTAAAAAAGCAGCATACTGGCAAAGAACACACCGAACAGGCTGAACAGGAACAAACGGCCTTTAGCGCGACTGGTAATCAGGGCGGTTAAAGTTTTACGAAAAAAACGCTCGATGCGTTCATTGGATTCATGCTCTTTCTTTTCCGCCTTCTTCAAGGCCGCGAGTGAAGGCCTGAGGCGCATAGCCAGGTAGGGTGTAAAGACAAAGGCTGCAAACAATGAGAACAACATGGCTGCCGAACCCAGTACGGGTATAGGCATCATGTACGGCCCCATCATACCGCTTACAGCACCCATAGGCAGCAGTGCAGCAATTACCGTGAAGGTGGCAAGGATGGTCGGGTTGCCGACTTCGCGGACGGCATCAATTGCCGTTTCGGTGCTGATGGCACCTTCTTCCAGCCAGCGTCGATAAATGTTCTCTATCACCACGATGGCATCGTCGACGAGAATGCCGATGGAGAAAATCAGCGCAAACAACGATACCCTGTCAATCGTGAAGCCCAGTACCCAGGCCGTAAATACCGTCACTAAAATGACGTTTGGAATAACGATTAAAACGACCAGGGAGGCCTTCAGGCCGAGGAAAAACCAGATCAGCAGGGTGACGCAGCCGGTCACAAAGAACAGTTTCAGGATAAGGCTGTTGACTTTGTCATTGGCAGTTTGACCGTAGTTGCGGGTCACTGCAACATGAACATTGTCCGGAATCAAACGACCTTTGAGTTGTTCAACTTTGGCCAGTATATCATTGGCGACATCAACACCGTTAGACCCCTGCTTCTTTGCCACGGCAATGGTGACCGCAGGCGCACCGTCGGGTACAAGTGGCGTGTCACTCAGGTAAGAGGAACCGGTGTAGAAGCTAACGAGACTTTTTGATTCTTCGGGACCTTCTACTACGTCAGCCACATCCCGCACATAAACAACAGAGCCGTCTTTTGTACCGATAACCAGATTTTCTATATCACCGGCTGTCTTCAGAAAACTGCCGGTATAGACTTTAAAGGAATACCGGCCTTTCTCGATCGCACCTGCCTCGATTTCACCATTGGCACTGCTAATGGTATGGGCAAGCTGATCCAGGGTCAGGTTAAATCCCGCGATGCGCGCAGGATCCGCTTCTATTCTTATTTGCTCAGAACGGCCTCCGGTGACGAAGGCCTGGCTGGTATCTTTTACCGCCTTCAGTTCCTGCATGACATCAAGACTCAGCAGACGAAGATTATCGTCTTCCATCTCTGTCGACCACAGCGTCAGGGTAACGGCGGGAACATCATCTACCGGCTTGGGTTTGACTAATGGTGGTGTAGCACCTGGGGGTATCTTGTCTTTATTGGACTCCAGCTTGTCATAGACCTTGACCAGCGACTTGCCCATATCCTCGCCAACCTGAAACTGTACCGTAACCATGGCATTTCCCCGCTGGGAAGCGGAGTAAACATGCTCGATACCCTGGATTTCAGACATGATCTTTTCCAGAGGATTGGCAATCATGCTTGCCACCTGGCTTGATGAGGCACCCGGGTAGCTAACAAAAATATCCACCATAGGTACAGATATCTGTGGGTCTTCCTGGCGAGGCGTAAACATCATTCCCATGAAGCCAAGGCCAAGCAGGGCAAAGTAGAACAGGGGTGATAAGGGGGAGTGAATGAAAGTTTTGGCTAGATTACCGGCTAAACCGAGGCTTTCTTTTTCGTTATCATCCGGGGCACAAGCAGCAATTTCCTGTGTGTTGCTGTTCTCCTCACCTTCCCCTTTAGAATTCTGATTATTGTTACCAGTCATTATTATTCCGCAGTGTTACGTTTCTTGGGTGTATCGCTATTCTTTTGCTGTTTAACGGGGCTGGCTGGGCCGCCAGCCAGATACAATTCCCGGCGGCGGGTTATCGATGATCCGCTCATTCCCTCTCAAGCCGGAACTGATCACTACCATACCCTTACCTGTCCTGGCGCCCGTTCTAACGATTCTCATCTCAGCGACACCCTCGTCATTGACTATAAATACAGATGGCAGGCTGCCCCGGCGAATGACGGCAGACTGCGGAACAACCGGTGTACTGGATGCCTGACCTGATTCACTGGTAGGAATCTTCACCCTTGCATACATCCCGGGTCCTGCCACTACGTTTGTAGGCAGGTCGAGTTTTATTTTCACCGTGTGACGACTGGAGTCTGCGACCGGATATATACGACTGACACGTGCCATAACGTCTTCATCGCTGCCATCAAGCCTTACCGGCAGCATCTGTTTCAGTTTCAGGTTTTTCACCAGCCTGACAGGTACGTCAACTTTTACACGTAGATATTTGATATGGGCAAATTTCAACAAAGGCTGGCCGGGCTGTACGGTGTCACCGACTTCAACCAGCTTATCCGTAATCACGCCATCGAAAGGTGCCAGTGATTTTGTATCCCGGATCTTTGCATCCAGCTCTGCCAGTCCCGCCTGGGCCTCCAGGTAGCCGGCATAGGCCTGGTTCATTCCTGTACCCTGCGCGATCAGATCCGTCTGCCGGTTGAGACCGGGTTCGCCGGCATCAAACATGGTGGCAAAATTGCGGGTAAACATGGAATCGAACATGGAAGGCACTCCCATGCCCGTGGCCTGGCGCGTTGAATCACGACTGGCCGGAGACCACAGTTCGCGATTGTATTGCGCCCGTGCATTTTTTAGTGCGCTATCTGCACCGTATATTCTGGAAAGAACAGCCTGCCTTTTTGCCTGCAGGTCATCATCATCCAGCGACACCAGCAGGGCACTCTTGCTGAAGCTATCCCCCTCATGTCCACTAATCAATATGACCCGTCCGGGCATCTGCGCATTCAATATGACCTCCTTGTAGGGGATCACAGTACCGCCCAGTACAGATGAGTTTCCAACGTTTTGCTGTTGTACATCAACAATTTTCCACGCATTTGCTGCCGGAAATACCAGTGCCAGGCAAAATGCCGAGACGAATAGTAGTACAAACCTGAAGTTATTTTTCTGCAGCGGGAGGCCTGCCCTGTGTACTGCCATGGATATTCCTCTTTTCTTGAGATTCCCGATGTGTACAGCCGGTTTAGCGTGCACCAGGCAAACACGATCATCACATTCGTTATTTATAACGTTATTAATATCACGCTCGATATCTTTTTCCACTGCCTGCAACAGTCAATTTTTAGCGAAGACATGCGAAATCAGTGAAAACATCCTTCTATCTCTACTTTTTAGAGACTTTGAACATTAACATATCTTACATTCTGAAGCACAGCAGGAAAATGATTAATTATTATTTTGTTTAACTCGCGACACAATATTATTACGGTTTATGTTTTATTTTCTGACTTTCTTCGCTGAGGACCGCTTCATCAGGAAACATTTCTCTCAGTTCAGCCATATTCAGCGTCACACTTTTTTTCGAAAGCGGCCCACCCACACCCTCTGCCATCTATCATCATCAAACCAGAAGTCCTTCGGTAATACACAAACCAGCTCCTGATTAAAACCGGTAATGACTTACGGCTCGTTCAAGCTAGCCGCCACTACCTGATAACTCCTGGTAGCGTATCCAGTGATGAATATCGCGGGCGAGGCGGTCCGGCACCTCAATTTGCAGTGCGTGCTTCACACCGTCTACATATTGAATATCAAATGAAGGCTGGCGACCTTTTTCCAGCAACGCAATCAGCGCTTTTTCATCAATCAGAGGATCGGGCCTGGCGAGAAAGAGCTGCATCGGCTGCCTGATTCGTTTGATATACTGTTTAATGAATTCACTCATACGCATACTTTGCTTGAGAAAATTCTCATCCAGTTTTTTAACTCGAGACTTGTCCATAACCAGGGCTGACTGAATTTCCTTGCTAGTAACATGCAGTTCCGCATCGAACTCTGCAGCCACGTCCTGCTCACCCTGATCCGGCATGCCCGCCATCGATTTTACTTTTTGGGTCAGGCTGGTACCGGGCTTCATCATGCGCGGGCTGATCAACACCAGGCCTTTGCTATGCCCCCGATAGGCAATACCGTAGGCTAGTGCAAGCCTTGCGCCCCAGTCATAGCCGATAATGTAGACCGACTGGTAATAAGCCTTTAATGGCTTTAAAAAGGAGTGAACGTCGCTGACGTAATCCTCATACTGAACAGGCTTGCCGTTAACGGTACGAGGGCTTTTGCTGCTGTAGCCACTGCCACGGCGATCCAGTGCAAAAACATCATAGCCCCTTTCTACCAGCTTCTCTACAAGAGGACGACCCCAGCCTGCATGGCCTTCCAGCCCATGCAGATAAATCACGGCAACCTGCTGTTTACCTCCGTGCCGATACCCGGTAAAGGCCTGCAGAGAGCCATCACTGGCATGGAATTCCCGCTGTTCGGGAAAGTCCCTGGGAATGCTTGAGAGATACTTGCCGAGGTCGTAGTCAACCTGGCGCGGCTGTGACACCTGTGAATCTGACTGGCATCCCGCTATAGCAACGACAAGCATCGCTAGCGAAATGCCAGTCAGATATTTCAGCAGAGAGAACTGCATACACTTCTCAAATCAGACTTTACCATAAGAAGATAGGCCTGGATTACCCTTGACACCAACCAGCTTGGGTAGATTCATCTTCTTTATCTTGACGGTCTTTTTGTCTTTAAGATAGTCAGAAACAACATCCCAGATTGGCTTGCCGTCAGGTATTGAATTGACCGATGCCCAGCCGGACACGGTATATTTTTTGGCCGCTTCAAGCTTCTTGCCATTATCAAGCCGCAAATCTGAGACCCTGCTGCCAATTTTTTTGTTGGGTGCCAGCGTATAGTCAATACCCGCCACACGAACCATATCACCACCCTGCTGGTAGTAAGGATCTGTGTTATAGAGGTTATCCGCTATATCCTCAAGGATGACCTTGATCTCATCACCGGTCATCTCGCGACGATAGGTATTGGGATAGGTAATACAGGTCTGATCCATAACATTCTCAAAAGTAATACTCTGGCCACCGAGCACAGTAGTACCCCAACGGAAGCCCGGAGACAGAGAGATTTCTGCATCATTCACCTCACGCAGGGCATCACAAATGACCTGATCGAAAGTACCGTTGAAATTACCGCGGCGATACAGGGTCTGGTCAGCAATCGCCAGCTTCTTACGCAATTCCTTGCGATATGGCGCGCGAACTTTTTCAATATACCTGAACATTTCAGCATCGGCTTCCAGTAGATTGGAAAATACCGGCATCAGGCGATAACGAAATCCCTGCACCTTGCCCTTTCGTACATCGAGGTCCATGACACCAAGGAATTTACCATTTGACCCGGCATTGGTCACCAGCGTTTTACCACCCGGGTTCTTGACTACCGAGGGCTGCGGCACGCCATCATGTGTATGACCGCCGAAGATGACGTCAATGCCAGTGACCCGTGAGGCCATTTTTAAATCCACGTCCATGCCGTTATGCGAAATGACAACAACAACGGCTGGTTTTTCAGCAGAACGAACCTGGTCCACCACTTCCTGCATCGAATCGTCATTAATGCCAAAAGTCCAGTCCGGGATAAATCGCTTCGGATTGGCAATCGGCGTATAGGGGAAGGCCTGGCCGATGACTGCCACCTTGACACCGTTTACATTTTTGATCGTATACGGCTTGAAGGCTGCCCCGCTATCTTCGTTGAAGTCACTAAAATCGGCGAATTTATAATCAAACAGCACGTCTTCCTTTACGCGCACGTTCTGGGCGACGAAATCACCTTTAAAGTCGCGCACATTATCGATCATTTCATTATCCGGGTAAGTAAACTCCCAGTGTCCGGTCATAACATCTACGCCCAGCAGATTACAGGCACCAACCATGTCCTTGCCGCGCGTCCAGTAGGCCGTAGCAGAACCCTGCCAGGTATCACCGCCATCAAGCAGCAGGCAATTCTTGTCGCCTCGATCGGCGCGGACCTTCTTTACCAGTGTTGAAAGGTGGGCAAAGCCACCTACTTTGCCATAGGTTTTGGCTGCCTTGTCATAGCCCAGGTAGCTAAATGCATGGGCTTCGATGGTTCCGGGTTTGATCTTGAAATGTTCAAGAAACTTGTCGCCGACGATATGTGGCGCCTTACCTTTAGACCCACCAATCCCTATATTGACATTCGGCTCACGAAAATAAATTGGATTGAGCTGGGCATGACAATCTGTCATATGCATCAGGCAGACGTTGCCAAATTTTTTCTGGTCATACATTGCTGCGGGATTGCGGGCAGCCAGGGCATTAGTGGGTAACATGCCTGATGCACTGGCAATACCAAGCAACTGGACAAATTCTCTGCGTGAAAGGTTCATCTATATCCTCCGGATGATGTGTATATCTCTGCTATAAAAACTTACTCGATTGTAATATCGACCTGTTTTTCAAGGGGGTTTTATAATTTTCGCTTATTATTATGTTTTTCATCGGAACACGTAAAAATACCTGTTACAGATGATTAAAAAATATCTGTTAAGTGATCTTCGCTTCCTTAAGCTTTCCCATAAGGCTAAACATAGCAAACAGACTGCCCGCTGGAAAGGGAAATCCGCTAAGATTATGATAGATTCTGTTATTTGGTATCAGACGGCACCTGATTGAGCGAGGAAAAGGACACATCGGTCAGGCTATCTCCCAGTTCCCCTGATTCACTTCGGCTGCTTTCCAGTTTGATCTTCAAGCGCAGGTCGTTACCGGAATCTGCCGCGCGGATAGCATCATCATATTCAATCAAGCCATCCTCAAACAGTTGAAATAATGACTGATCAAAGGTTTGCATACCAGATTCAGTTGACTTGGCTATTACTCCCCTGATTTCTGACACCCTGCCCTTGAGAATCATTTCTGCAATCAGCGGTGAAGTTATCATTATCTCAATCGCAGGAACCCGGCCTTCATCTCCACGTCTACGCAACAGTCTCTGTGAAATAATTGCATGCAAATTCATCGACAAATCAAGGTATAACTGATTATGACGTTCCTCGGGGAAAAAGTTTAGAATTCGCTCCAGCGCCTGATAGGTGTTATTCGCATGCAGGGTTGCAAGGCACAAATGCCCAGTTTCTGAGAAAATAATAGCCTTCTCCATGGTGTCACGAGTACGAATTTCACCAATCAGTATTACATCAGGAGCCTGACGCATGGCATTGATCAGCCCCGATTCGAAGGTTTCTGTATCGACTCCGACTTCGCGCTGAGTGACAACACAGTTTTTGTGCTCGTGGATGTATTCAATCGGGTCTTCTATTGTAATAATGTGGCCGAAACTGTTCTCATTCCGATAGCCTATCAAGGCCGCCAGCGAGGTTGATTTACCGGTACCTGTGCCGCCGACAAACAGCACCAGCCCACGTTGAACCATGGCGATTTCACTGAGTACCGGTGGTAGATTCAATTCCTCGAACTTGGGGATACGTGTTTCAATCGTACGCAGCACCATGCCAACCATTCCCTGCTGTACAAAAACATTGACACGAAAACGGCCAATTTTTTTCGGATGGATGGCAAAGTTGCACTCATTATCTTCTTCAAAATTGCGGCGCTGATCTTCATTCATTATGCCGTAGGCAAAGCTACGACTTTCATCCGGTGTCAGTGCCTGCTTGGTGACTGGTGTGATTTTTCCATCCACTTTTAAGCAGGGCGGCACGCCGGCTGTAATAAATAAATCCGACGCATTTTTCAAGATCATCAATTTTAATAGATCAGTAAATACCATAATTAAACTCCACCTGTCCGGGGTGCACTAGCTGTTGAGCCATCAAATTTTTTCTTGTCCGACGCCCTGCTGCGTGCTTCATCAACATGAACGACTCGATTTCTGACCAGGTTCAACAGACACTGATCCAGTGTTTGCATGCCCAGCGCATGGCCAGTCTGAATAGATGAATACATCTGGGCAATCTTATTTTCACGAATCAAGTTTCGTATTGCCGGCGTAGCTATCATGATTTCATGTGCCGCGACGCGCCCGCCGCTCAGCTTCTTCATCAGGGTTTGCGCAATAACGGCACGCAACGATTCAGATAACATAGAACGAACCATTTCCTTTTCAGCCGCAGGAAATACATCAACGATACGGTCAATAGTTTTTGCTGCAGAAGTAGTATGCAGGGTACCGAACACCAGATGGCCTGTTTCTGCCGCTGTCAGTGCCAGCCGGATTGTTTCCAGATCCCGCAATTCACCGACCAGGATAATATCCGGATCCTCGCGCAGGGCAGATCGCAATGCCTCGGGGAAGCCCAGCGTGTGAGTCCCTACCTCTCGCTGGTTCACCAGACAGCTTTTACTGGTATGTACAAATTCAATAGGATCTTCTACCGTCAGTATATGATCTGACCGTTCCTCATTTATGTAGTTGACCATAGCTGCCAGCGTGGTGGATTTACCCGAGCCCGTCGGCCCCGTCACCAGCACCAGCCCACGCGGCTGACTTGAAATCTTTTTAAATATTTCCGGCGCATTAAGCTGCTCCAGTGACAGCACCTTGGAAGGAATGGTACGAAAGGCCGCAGCAGGACCACGCTGCTGATTAAAAGCATTGACACGATAGCGGGCAATGCCCGGCAACTCAAAAGCAAAGTCTGTTTCCAGAAACTCCTCGTAATCTTTCTGCTGCTTGTCATTCATGATGTCGTAGATCATGTCATGCACGACGCGATCTTCCAGAGATTCGACATTTATACGCTTGATGTCACCATCAACACGTATCAACGGCGGCAAGCCGGCTGATATGTGAAGATCAGACGCACCCTGTTTGTGTGAGAAAGCGAGCAACTCGGCAATATCCATCTAAGGACTCCCTAAGGTAAATGTGTAATGCAGTAAATTTTTTGTTGTTGTCTATCTAACGTTTTATAGATTATAGATCATATTTCCGCTGTTATACGGTAGAATACGTCTTCATTCAAATAATGCCAATAGCATGAGGTACATCTATTAATTCCGGATAAGTCAGATTGCGATTCAAAACCTGTCATATCAAGGCAAGGGTCGCAAACAATAGCTGGCTATTGCGAAGATTCTTAACGCAGAGATGGCAGGTTTTGGATTCAATGATGAAGATTCATGGATTAAATAGAAGCACCTCATGAACCTGGAAACAAGAAAAGAATGGCTTGACCAGCGAGTAAATGCTGCCGCCTGGCGGGTGAATCGTGAGCCGGCAGAGATCAGCTTACTGGCTGTCAGTAAAAAACAGACATCCGAGGCTGTTCGCTCCCTGGCTGCACTGGGACAACAGTCTTTTGGTGAAAATTATCTGCAGGAAGCCCTGGAGAAAGTTGACCAGCTTGCAGAACTGGCACTTGAATGGCATTTTATAGGCCAGATACAGCGAAATAAAACGGCAGCTATCGCAGAAAACTTTGACTGGGTCCAGAGTATCGACAGATTAGTCATTGCTGAACGTCTGTCAGTCCAGCGGCCGGAAAAAAAAGGCAAATTAAACGTGTGCATACAGGTTCGTATGAGTGAAGAGCATGGCAAGGGAGGAATAGCGGCTGATGAACTACTGCCTCTGGCCAGCGCTGTCAGCACACTGCCCGGGCTTGTACTCCGTGGCCTGATGACCATCCCTGAAAATACCAGTGATGCTGAGAAACAGAGGGCTTCTTTTCACAGGATGCACGATCTCTTTAACCACTTGAGAACTCAACATGCTTCGGTAGACACCCTGTCAATGGGCATGTCAGGGGATTTTGAGCTGGCTATAGAGGAAGGCAGCACCATGATCCGGGTCGGGACCGCACTATTTGGGCCAAGAAACTAAGGACTGAATAATAGAAAGTTAAAAGCAAAAAGCAAAAAACCCGGAACTTGAAACTTGAAACTTGAAACTTGAAACTTAAAACTTGAAACTTAAAACTTGAAACATGAAACTTGAAACATGAATAAACTAGGAATAATCGGCGGCGGCAATATGGCAGAGAGCCTCATTGGCGGCCTGCTTGCAAGCGGTCACAAAGCATCGGCCATCCAGGTTTCTGAACCTGACAAAGACCGGCGCGAATATTTATCCACTCATTACGGTATCAACTGCCTGAACAACAATTCAGCGCTGGTTGAGCAGTCTGATTTACTGCTATTTGCTGTTAAACCACAGCTATTGCGACAGATCTCAGAGCCACTACAGCAGGCCGTGCAGGAAAAATGCCCGTTAATCATTTCAATTGCTGCCGGTGTCCGCAGTAGCGATCTTGATATATGGCTGGGTGGAGAGCTGGCCATTGTCCGTGTAATGCCAAATACTCCTGCGCTGGTACGCGCCGGGGTTTCCGGGCTGTATGCCAACCACCTGGTCAACAACTTGCAAAGAGACCTGGCAGAGTCGATTTTACGGTCAGTCGGGATGACTGTCTGGTTGGAGAATGAGGCCCAGATGGATATAGTCACGGCTCTTTCAGGCAGCGGGCCAGCCTATATTTTTCGCATCATTGAGGCCATGGAAGAAGCGGCTACCCGGGCAGGGCTGGAGCGTGAAACAAGCCGGCTGCTGGCGATAGAAACTGTCCTTGGTGCCGCCAGGCTGGCCATGGAATCTGACGACACACCTGCAGAGCTGCGCCGTAAGGTCACTTCCCCCGGGGGTACCACTGAAAAAGGACTGCAGCAGCTTGAACAGGGAAATATCGAGCAATTATTTGATAATGCCATTAATGCTGCAATTGACCGCTCCAGAGAAATGGGAGACGAACTGGGGGCTGGATCATGAGCGGCCAATATTTTGCCAACAGTGCAGCTTTTGTCATCCAGACGGTGTTTGGGCTGTATATACTCGCCGTATTACTGCGTTTTCTGTTCCAGCTGTTACGGGCGCACTTCGCAAATCCGGTTTCACAATTTATTGTAACCGTGACCAACCCGGCCTTACGCCCTCTGCGCAGGATCATCCCCGGCTATGCGGGCATCGACGTTGCGGCCCTGGTTCTAATGCTGGCCTTACAGGTACTGGAGCTGCTTCTACTATCATTACTCTACGGCAAGATGCCGACTGTAGTCGGGCTGTTGATACTCGCAACAGGGAAATTGCTCGAAATGACCGTTTACATCTTTATGTTTGCTGTTTTCGCCCGCATCATCATCGCCTGGGTCAACCCTCATCTGCACAACCCCATAACCTCATTACTCAAAAGCCTGACCGACTTCATGATGCAACCTGCGAGAAAATTAATACCGCCTATCGGTATGCTGGATCTCTCACCCATGGTTGTTTTTCTCTTACTTGGTCTGCTCCTGCGCTTGATTGTTCAACCAATACTTGATATTGGTGCACGTATGCTACTGTAATTAAAACTATATCTATGGTAAATAAAGACTGATACGAGTGGAAATCGGGAGACCTTCTACTAAGATTACAGGTACAGACAAGAGCAAGCGCTAATAAGTTTGCCGAAATCAAGGAAGACAGGATCAAGCTTCGAATCAGGGCCGTTGCCGTAAATGGCAAGGCAAACGACGCTATTATTAAATATTTCTCGAAAGAATTCCGGGTGTCTAAAGCATCTGTCGAGATATTGCGCGGGTTTAAAAGTACAAAAAAGCTAGTAAGCATTCATCGCCCTGGCCAGTTGCCAGAGTTACCGGGACTGCAACGAATTGAATTAAGACGCAAGCAGGCCCTTTAAACAGAGACAGATAGCGCCACATCAGCATGCAAAAATCATGACCATAACTGCACTACAGAGGAAACTGGACAATTATTCAAATTGGCGCCGTAACCTGCTGACCGAAATTGAATCATACAAGAGCTGGCTGGATGAAGAGAGCCTGCTTGAAGGCGAAGAAGAACTTCGAATTCTGGAATTAATTGATTCCCTAAAATCAGACAAAATCATGCTTGCCCTGGTGGCAGAATTCTCACGGGGCAAAACAGAACTGATCAACAGCATTTTCTTTGCCGATTATAAAAAGCGTCTGCTGCCGTCATCGGTTGGCCGCACCACCATGTGCCCAACAGAAATACTCTATAACGAGAAGGACCCACCTTTTATTCAGCTGCTTCCGATCGAGACCCGAAAGTCCTCACTGACCATCGATGAGTATAAGGAAGCGCCGGTAAACTGGTCGCGTATTGATCTGGATATAAACTCACCGGAGCAGATGGCCGAAGCACTGCTGCAGCTGGTACAGACCAAGGAGATTTCAGAACAGGAATCCAGAGAACTGGGGTTCCCGCCACATACCCTGGATCTTCTGGATAATAAAAAGCTGCAAGTACCTGTCTGGCGCCATGCCATCATCAATTATCCGCATCCACTACTGAAAAGTGGCCTGGTCATACTCGATACCCCTGGCCTGAACGCGCTGGGCACCGAACCGGAACTGACTCTGAACATGTTGCCCATGGCACATACCATAATGTTCATTCTGGCCGCAGATACCGGCGTCACGCGATCAGACATGGATATCTGGCGTAATCACATTGCGGTGGCATTGAATCCACGTGAACAGAATGTCATGGCGGTCCTGAATAAGATCGATACCATGTGGGATGATCTGCATGATGATGCGTTCACGCAGGCTAATATTAGACGACAGATTGAAGAAACCTCGCGCATACTCGATATCGATGAGGATCTTGTCGTCCCTGTTTCGGCACAGAAAGGGCTGATTGCAAAAGTAAGGAATGACCGCTTGCTGCTGAATCGCAGTGGCCTGCCAAAGCTTGAAGATAAACTCTCAAATGACTTGATTGAAAAGAAGCAGTCACTGATCCAGAAGAAAGTACAGCGTGAACTCGGCGTCATGGTTAAGTCAACCAAAGATATCTATCTCGGGCGCTTAAACGGCCTGGTCAAGGAACGCCATGAAATCATCAATTTGCGGGGTAAAAGTAAAACAATACTGGTAACAATGAGTAACAAGCTACACGCTCAAAGCCGACGGCTCTCTCTGGCGATGGATGATTATCACAAAACCGTACGCATAATGAATGACCAGGCAAAACGCCTGCGCCAGCATTTAAGCAGTAAAAATATCGATTTTATGATTGGTGCTTCTCGCGTGGCCATGCAGGAGACCTGGAATACCTTCGGGCTTAAACGTGGGATGGCTGGATTTTTTGATCAGGCAGAGGAACGGCTGTCAGAGGTCAACAAGGGTTCGCTTAAACTCAGCAACCTGGTCGATCGTATCTACAAGGAATTTAAAACACGCCATAAACTGGACATGGCGCCTCCTCCAAAATTTGACATTGATCCTTTCATAGAAGATTTTATGCAACTGAGACAGGACGGCGAACAATTCCGTGACAGTATGATGCTAGTCGTTACTGAGCAGCATTTTGTTATAAAACGATTTTTCATCACCATGGCCAGTCGTGCTAGACGCATTCTTGATGAGACCAATTTTGCACTCAGGGCCTGGTCTAAAGCTATCTTACTGCCAATTTCCGCCCAAATAGAAGAACACAAGGACCAGATCGGTAGACGCCTCTCCAATATTAATAAACTGAAATCAAATCACAGCACTCTTGAATTGCGAGTCGCCATTATTGAGAAGGAAATAGTTGAATTACGAGACAAAACCATGACCTTGCAGAGAATCCTTACCCGCATAGAAAGCAGCGAGTAATCAGAGATTCTCTGGCAATTATAATAAAAGATTCTTCCCAGTTAGATACTGCTCTCGCTATAATCCCTTGAGCGGATACTGAACCCGACCTAATTTAATGCGAAAAAATATACAACCCCTCCCTGCTAAACGATGCCTGAAGTAATGCCTCAGGACTCTGTCGGTCTTGTTAAATCATCGACATTTCACTTTGATCAGTCACTTTCTCTCGCCTGTGGCGAAACGCTGGATGAGTATGAGCTGGTATATGAAACCTATGGTGAATTAAATGCTTCTCGCGACAATGCCATACTGGTTTGCCATGCACTGAGCGGCACTCACCACCTGGCGGGATATTATTCCATGGAGGATCGCAAAGCGGGCTGGTGGGAAAATATCGTTGGCCCGGGAAAGGTAATCGACACCAACAAGTTCTACGTCGTCGGTGTCAATAATTTGGGTGGTTGTCATGGTTCTACCGGTCCAACATCAAAAAATCCTGAAACTAACAAACCCTATGGCCCTGACTTTCCAATAGTGACCGTTGGTGACTGGGTCGAATCGCAAAACAGGCTATCTCAGAAACTTGGCATCAAGCAATGGGCTGCGGTTATCGGCGGCAGCCTGGGTGGCATGCAGGTATTACAGTGGGCTATTGACTTTCCAGATAGCCTACGGCACGCGATAGTCATTGCCGCTGCACCAAAACTGACCGCCCAGAATATTGCATTTAATGAAGTGGCACGACAGGCTATTCGTACCGATCCTGCATTTTTTGATGGCCACTATTATGAACATAACACCATACCCGAAAGTGGATTGCGTATTGCCCGAATGCTCGGCCACCTTACCTACATGTCAGACGAGGTCATGGCAGAAAAATTCGGCCGGGATCTACGAGAAGGATCAATAAATTTCGACTATGGCATAGAATTCCAGGTAGAAAGTTACCTCAGGCATCAGGCGGACAGTTTTGTCGGAACATTTGATGCTAATACATACTTGCTAATGACCAAAGCCCTTGATTATTTTGACCCGGCAGCGGCAACTGGAAGTGATCTCTCTGCCGTTATGGCTGACGTCTGTGCAGACTTTTTCGTACTTTCATTTACCAGTGACTGGCGTTTTTCACCACAGCGCTCTCACGAGATCGTCAAGGCCCTGCATGATAATGACCTGAATGTCTCCTATGCGGAGATAGAATCCCATCATGGCCATGATGCCTTCCTGCTGGCACTGCCGCAATATCTGTCAGTTCTCGGTGCTTATATGGACCGTATCGCCAGTGAGAGCAGGAAATGAGCCTTTCACGTTCGGATTTTCAGATTATCTGTGACTGGATCAGGCCTAATTCCCGCGTGCTTGATCTGGGTTGTGGTAATGGCGAGTTACTAAGCGAGTTATCAAACAACCAGGGGGTCTCCGGCTACGGAATCGAGATCGATGATAAAAATATCAGCCAGTGCATCAGGGCGGGTGTCAATGTCATCCAACGTGACCTGGATCTGGGCCTCTCTGATTTTGATGAAGAATCCTTCGATTTTGTCATTCTGTCTATGACTCTGCAGGCTTCCAATTACCCTCATCGTCTGCTGGGTGAAATGTTGCGCGTCGGTACTGAGGGCATTGTCACCTTCCCGAACTTTGGCAATATAACATCAAGAATACAACTGGGTCTGAGTGGACGAATGCCAGTCAACCAAACCTTGCCACTGGAATGGTACAATACACCCAATGTACATCTTTGCACGCTGAAAGATTTTGAGGAATTGTGTGAAAAACTTGATATAGAAATCCTTGAACGGCGTGCAGTCACGCATGACAACAAATCTGGACCGGGTTTGAAACTGTTTCCAAATTTATTCGGTGAGATTGCCCTCTATCGCTTTCGAAAGAAACCGTCTTGATCCTGCCAGACACATGCATGAGTCGAGTTTACTACGTCCTGTTTTAATCACAGGCGACATAACCAGGATTAGCGTACGGACAGCCGATCTATTGCAGCTTTGTTACTTCCCCCGCACTGGTTGATGACACTTTATTATGACAACTAGCCACCTGCACAACTGGAAAGCATCTTTCCAGATTTATAAACAACCAAAAGTGCTGGCCATGTTATTTCTCGGCTTTTCCGCAGGCCTGCCTATACTGCTGGTTTTCGGTACCCTGTCAGCCTGGCTGAACAGCGAAGGTATAGACAAAACCACTATCGGCTTTGTCAGTTGGGTCGCCCTCGCCTATGGCCTTAAATTTACCTGGTCACCACTGGTCGATAGAATGCCACTGCCGCTGTTAACCCGCTCACTGGGGCAGCGACGTGGCTGGATGCTGATCTCACAGATAGGGGTCATTACCGGTTTAATTGCGCTTTCCATGTTTGACCCAAAAACAAGTCTGGCTACCATTGTAGGCTTTGCAGTACTGACAGCATTTTCATCAGCCACACAGGACATTACCATTGATGCCTGGCGTATTGAGGCGATCGATGAAGAATATCAGGGTGCAATGGCAGGCACTTATCAGCTCGGTTATCGCATCGGCATGATACTCGCAGGCAGCATGGCTTTTGTCATCGCTGATTTTTATTCCTGGTCCATCGCCTATCTGTGTATGTCGTTATTCATGTTTGTGGGCATCGTCAGCACTTTCATTATATCTGAACCCGATCACACGCTCAGAGACCATGAATGGGAAACTGAAGAACGCGTTTTGTCGCTGCTGGAGAGGAAACAGCATCTGCCTGAGAAAATAAGAAAACTTCAGGCATGGTTTGTCGGTGCCGTTATCTGTCCGTTTGCCGATTTCTTCGCACGCAATGGCTGGAATGCATTATTAATCCTGTCATTTATCGCTGTATTCAGAATGAGTGATATCACGCTGGGCGTGATGGCCTTCCCGTTCTATCAGGACATGGGCTACAGCGGCACAGAGATTGGAATAGTCAGTGGGCTGGTGGGTAAATTTATTACAATATCCGGCGCCCTTATCGGTGGCATACTGGTTGTACGATACGGTGTTATGCGAATGCTGATGGCTGGCGCCATTATTGTCATAGTAACGAACCTGCTATTCGCATGGTTAGCAGGCCAGCAGCCTCTGGTTATCTGGCTGATACTTGTTGTCGGTGCAGATAACCTTGCAGGGGGTTTCGCCGGGACGGTCTTCATAGCTTATCTGTCCAGCCTGACTAATCGCACCTATACCGCCACACAATACGCCCTGTTCAGTTCCATAATGCTTTTATTACCCAAGTTTATCGGTGGTTTTTCAGGTGTGGTTGTTGATGCAACCAGTTACCCCGTATTTTTTATGTATGCTGCATCTCTGGGTATCCCATCGGTAATACTTATCCTTTTTCTAATGAAACAGGAAGATAGAAAAACAAAATAACTGCCAATAATGCAAACAAGATAAGCATAAGCCGGATTCAGTTAACGGATAAAATAATCAGACAGGCTCTGTACGCATTCATTTAGCTTAACTTTTTCCTGTGCCAGTCTACTTAACAGCTGGCGCCATTTTCTTGCTCCTGGTAATCCAAGTGTTAAACCGTAAAGAGGCCTTAAAAGTAAATGTAAGGATTGCCCTTCATCAAGCTGTAGCTTTATATAACGGCTATATTTCCGGACTATCTCCTGCCGGCTGCAGGGAACAGCATCACTGTTAAGTAGTTGTTCAAGTTCAACCAGGATCCAGGGGTTCCTGATAACCTCACGGCCAAGCATAACGCCATCGACAAGCTCAAGATGCCCTGACACCTCTGAAACACTTCGAATTCCTCCGTTGATAATTATTTCTAAATTCGGAAAATCTTCTTTTAACTGATATACACGACCATAATCCAGCGGTGGAATTTCACGATTTTGTTTCGGCGACAAGCCCTTCAGCCATGCTTTCCGCGCATGTACGATAAAGGTCTGACAACCTGCGTCTGCCACAGTTTTAATAAATTCCTGAAGAAACGGGTAACTGTCAGAATCATCAACACCGGTACGAATCTTTACTGTAACGGGCAGCGCTGTATGCCTTTTCATGTCATTGACACACGAAGCTACAGTCTCAGGCTCTTTCATCAAACAGGCACCAAAAGCACCTGACTGTACCCTTTCACTAGGGCAGCCGACATTGATGTTTATCTCGTCAAAGCCCAACTCTTCAGCCAGCCTGGCGGCTGCAGCCATTTCGTCTGCTTCAGAACCACCCAACTGTAGAACCAGAGGGTGTTCCTGCTGGTTAAATTTCAATAAATGCAGGTAGTCGCCATGAAGCAGGGCTTTTGCCGTGATCATTTCAGTAAACAATAAAATATGGGGTGAAATTAGACGATAAAGTAATCGTGCATGGCGATCTGTATAACCCATCATCGGGGCAATAGAGATCTTGTTAGAAGAAGTTATTCTTGCCATTTGTTAATATTTCAGCGTTTAATATATTTAAAACAATTCACGATAATAGGATACACAAGCTTATGAAACTTTTACCTGCTCTGATTTTTAGCTCAGTGATATTTTCCCTGAGTTCATACACCTTGGCTACTGCGAATGATCCCATAGCTGATGCTAAAAAACTCTGCCACCATCAGGCTGTGGAAAAATCCGGTTACAATCCTGAAAAAACTAAAAGCGGCAACACCACTGCAAAAGGTGCCGGTGCAGGTGCTGCTGGCGGCACCGCGGTGCGCGCCATTCAGGGCAAAAGCTTGCTAAAAGGCGCTGCTATTGGTGCGGCAGCAGGTGCAGCAGCAGGTGGTATTAAAAAAAATAAAGATAAGAAAGCTGCTGTAATTGGTGAAAGTACTTACAAAACAGAATATGAAAGTTGTCTGCGCAGCAGAGGCTTGAACCCTGAGAATGTAAAATAAGTAGACATCTCATTCATTTTAAAGAGCAGAGAAAAACCCTGCTCTTTTTTTTGTCTACGCGTTTAGCAGGCAAAAAAATACCCGTCGCAAGGACGGGTATTTTATTTTAAAAGCCTGGCAGTGACCTACTTTCACATGGGGAGACCCCACACTATCATCGGCGCTAAGCATTTTCACTTCCGAGTTCGAGATGGGATCGGGTGGTTCCTGCTTGCTATTGCCACCAGGCAAACTGGGTGTAAAAAGCGGAAAACCTGGGGTCAGAGTCTCGACTCTGACCCCATTTTCCGTTTTTACGAATCTGGATAGTCCTGGCTTTAGGGTATATTAATACAATACATTATCGCATATCACACTCAAACAACTTGGGTGTTATATGGTCAAGTCTCACGGGTAATTAGTACAAGTTAGCTTCACGTGTTACCACGCTTCCACACCTTGCCTATCAACGTTGTAGTCTTCAACGGCCCTTAAGAGACATTAAATGTCTAGGGAGACCTTATCTTGAGGTGGGCTTCCCGCTTAGATGCTTTCAGCGGTTATCCCGTCCGTACATAGCTACCCGGCAATGCCACTGGCGTGACAACCGGAACACCAGAGGTACGTCCACTCCGGTCCTCTCGTACTAGGAGAAGCTCCTCTCAAGTCTCCAGCGCCCACGGCAGATAGGGACCAAACTGTCTCACGACGTTCTAAACCCAGCTCGCGTACCACTTTAAATGGCGAACAGCCATACCCTTGGGACCGGCTACAGCCCCAGGATGTGATGAGCCGACATCGAGGTGCCAAACACCGCCGTCGATATGAACTCTTGGGCGGTATCAGCCTGTTATCCCCGGCGTACCTTTTATCCGCTGAGCGATGGCCCTTCCATACAGAACCACCGGATCACTAAAACCTACTTTCGTACCTGCTCGACGTGTCTGTCTCGCAGTCAAGCACCCTTATGCTTTTGCACTCATTGCACGATTTCCGACCGTGCTGAGGGTACCTTCGCGCTCCTCCGTTACTTTTTGGGAGGAGACCGCCCCAGTCAAACTACCCACCACACATTGTCCCGGATCCGGATAACGGACCTCGGTTAGGACCACGACCATACCAGGCTGGTATTTCAAGGTTGGCTCCACTGAAACTAGCGTCTCAGTTTCAAAGCCTCCCAGCTATCCTACACAAGTATAATCAAAGTCCAATGTGAAGCTGTAGTAAAGGTGCACGGGGTCTTTCCGTCTAACCGCGGGTATACGGCATCTTCACCGCAAATTCAATTTCGCTGAGTCTCGGGTGGAGACAGCGGGGCCATCGTTACGCCATTCGTGCAGGTCGGAACTTACCCGACAAGGAATTTCGCTACCTTAGGACCGTTATAGTTACGGCCGCCGTTTACCGGGGCTTCGATCAAGAGCTTCGACCTAAGTCTAACCCCATCAATTAACCTTCCGGCACCGGGCAGGCGTCACACCGTATACGTCCACTTGCGTGTTTGCACAGTGCTATGTTTTTATTAAACAGTCGCAGCCCCCTGGTCTCTGCGGCCTTTGCCAGCTTACAGAGTAAATCCGGTCACCAGCAAAGGCGTACCTTCTCCCGAAGTTACGGTACCATTTTGCCGAGTTCCTTCACCCGAGTTCTCTCAAGCGCCTTAGGATTCTCACCCTGCCCACCTGTGTTGGTTTGGGGTACGGTCACACTTTATCTGAAGCTTAGAGGATTTTCCTGGAAGCATGGCATCAAACACTTCTTCCCACAAAGGGGAATCGTCATCACGTCTCAGTAATAGCTCTCCGGATTTGCCTAAAGAGCCTACCTAAACGCTTAAACCGGCATATCCAACAGCCGGCTGTCCTAGCCTTCTCCGTCTCCCCATCGCAATAAAGTGCGGTACAGGAATATTAACCTGTTTCCCATCGACTACGCATTTCTGCCTCGCCTTAGGGGCCGACTAACCCTGCGCCGATTAGCGTTGCGCAGGAAACCTTGGGCTTTCGGCGTGCGGGTTTTTCACCCGCATTATCGCTACTCATGTCAGCATTCTCACTTCTGATATCTCCAGCATTCCTTACAGAACACCTTCACAGACTTACAGAACGCTCCCCTACCATGCGTGTAAACACGCATCCGCAGCTTCGGTACATATCTTAAGCCCCGTTACATCTTCCGCGCGGACCGACTCGACCAGTGAGCTATTACGCTTTCTTTAAAGGGTGGCTGCTTCTAAGCCAACCTCCTGGCTGTTTTAGCCTTTCCACTTCGTTTCCCACTGAGATATGATTTTGGGACCTTAGCTGGCGGTCTGGGTTGTTTCCCTTTCCACGACGGACGTTAGCACCCGCCGTGTGTCTCCCGTGATTGCACTTCCTGGTATTCGGAGTTTGCAACGGTTTGGTAAGTCGGGATGACCCCCTAGCCGTAACAGTGCTCTACCCCCAGGAGTGAGACACGAGGCGCTACCTAAATAGCTTTCGGGGAGAACCAGCTATCTCCGAACTTGATTAGCCTTTCACTCCTAGCCACAGCTCATCCACTAATTTTTCAACATTAGTTGGTTCGGTCCTCCAGTGAGTACTACCTCACCTTCAACCTGGCCATGGCTAGATCGTCCGGTTTCGGGTCTACTCCTTGCAACTAAATCGCCCATTTAAGACTCGGTTTCCCTACGGCTCCCCTATACGGTTAACCTTGCTACAAAAAGTAACTCGCTGACCCATTATACAAAAGGTACGCAGTCACATAATAAATTATGCTCCCACTGCTTGTACGCATACGGTTTCAGGTTCTATTTCACTCCCCTCTCCGGGGTTCTTTTCGCCTTTCCCTCACGGTACTGGTTCACTATCGGTCGGCAGAGAGTATTTAGCCTTGGAGGATGGTCCCCCCATGTTCAATCAGGATATCACGTGTCCCGACCTACTCGAATAATCCTGGAAGTGTTTTCGTGTACGGGGCTATCACCCACTATGGCCTGCCTTTCCAGACAGTTTCACTAACACAAACAGGAGTTTAGGGCTGGTCCCCTTTCGCTCGCCGCTACTAAGGGAATCTCGGTTGATTTCTTTTCCTCCGGGTACTTAGATGTTTCAGTTCTCCGGGTTCGCTTCATACACCTATGTATTCAGTATATGATGACCAGTAAAAACTGGCCGGGTTTCCCCATTCGGAAATCCTCGGGTCAAAGCCTGTTTGTCGGCTCACCGGGGCTTATCGCAGACTACTACGTCCTTCATCGCCTTCTGCCGCCAAGGCATCCACCATATGCGCTTATTCACTTGACCATATAACCCCAAGTTGTCTGTAAAAGACCGTCTGGAATCATATGAATGAACAAGATTTGTTTGCTGATTTTGCGATATTGAATTGTATAAATTTAATACTGTATACCCAATATTTTGCTAACAGAACTTTCGTTCTGTTCGCGCCTTGACT
>JAYEGM010000204.1:0-2500 GCA_034659075.1 Pseudomonadota bacterium | reverse complement strand
CCGCTTCCCTTCAAGAGGGAGCGCGCATTATACGTACAGAGACAATTTCGTCAACACTAAACAGAAGATAAATTTAAAACTTTTTCTGTTTAGCGCCATTTAATTCTAATTGACTGTTACGCGCGCAAAACGGCGCTTCCCTACCTGGTATATATGTGTACTTCCTGCCTTAATTTCAAGCCTTGTATCTGAAACTTTTTCGCCATCGATTTTGACTGCGCCCTGCCTGATCATACGCATTGCATCCGACGTGCTTTGTGTCAGGCCCGCATCTTTCAAAAGGTTTGCTATCGGCAGTACCCCGTCATCAGCGTGCAGGGTCAATTCCGGCATGTCCTCCGGCATGGCACCTTTACGAAATCGATCAATAAATTCCTGTTGCGCGGCCTCTGCCGCTGATTGCGAGTGAAAACGTGCCACTATTTCGCCAGCAAGCCTGAATTTCACATCCCTGGGATTCAGCCCCTGCTCCACTTCCTGCTTCCAGCCATCAATCACATCCATTGCCTGAAAGCTCAATAACTCAAAATAGCGCCACATTAAGTCATCAGAAATCGACATGATCTTGCCAAACATCTCACCGGGGCGGTCATTGATGCCAATATAATTATTTAGCGATTTTGACATTTTCTGGACGCCGTCCAGGCCCTCAAGGATTGGCATGGTAAGTATCACCTGTGGATCCTGACCATACTGGCGCTGTAATTCACGCCCTACCAAAAGGTTAAATTTCTGATCGGTGCCGCCCAACTCGACATCTGCCTTCATCGCTACCGAGTCATAACCCTGTACCAGCGGATAGAGGAACTCATGGATAGCAATAGGCTGTCCGCCTTTGTATCGCTTGCTGAAATCATCACGTTCAAGCATACGTGCGACGGTATGTTTGCCTGCTAACTGAATCAAATCTGCAGCACTCATTCCTCCCATCCAGGAAGAATTAAACATGACGACAGTCTTTTCCGGGTCGAGAATCTTGTAGATCTGCTGTTCGTAGGTGACTGCGTTTTCGATCACTTCATCACGCGTCAGCGGTGGGCGGGTAGCATTCTTACCTGTCGGGTCCCCGATCATGCCGGTGAAATCACCAATCAGAAATAAAACTTCATGGCCAAGCTGCTGAAACTGATGCAGCTTATTTATCAGTACCGTATGACCAAGGTGGAGATCCGGTGCCGTTGGATCAAATCCTGCCTTTATTCTCAGTGAGCGACCAGTTTTCAGGCGCTCGATTAACCCTTCTTCAGGTATTATTTCATCGGCACCTCGTTGTATTAATGCCAGTGACTCATCAACAGACACCATTAAAATAGCCTCGTATTTGCTGGTTTCCAGGGGCTGCAAAGAGTACCACAGGCCAGCAGATTAATGCACAAACTGAAGAATCCTCTGCTATAATTTCTATATTCCGGCCAGTGTTTGAAAACCTGTTAGATGAGGATAATGTCGAAGTAAGCTCGTATTTTCATAAAATCTTAAGCTGGAGATGGTAGAAATTGAGCATCACCATATAATCCTGCTGGTAATCATGAAGCTTTATACTGGCGCGCTCAATACAGGGATTTTACCAGCAGGCTGGCTCTAACTGTAAACAACACGTAGAATGGAAGCAATTTAGTCATTGATAAATAACATGCCACAAGCTCATAATCATAATCGGGATTTCAAAGAACCGGAGTGCAAACGCTCTAGGGGTTCTTTGTTGAGAAAGATTACGAAGAAAAATATCTGGTACTGGCTAGTGCCTTTAACCATCATTTCTACAGTAATGCTTTCTCCTGATCGCAGCCAGGGCAGCGACATTTCAGTCAGTCAGACTATCATTCAGCTTGCTGATGAATCATTAGCTGACAGAACCACTGCGGCAAGCAGCATAATTGCAGAGGAAAGCCTTTCTTCTCCAGCAAAGCAGGCCGCCGCTAATCGGCCTGAATCCATTCAATTGCCAATGCTTTCTGATGCTCTTGCGGATACCGCCGCAGGCGTCTCTTTTAAGCCTCTGTTGGAGAAGTCGCCTGGTCTATGGAAATCAACGACAGTCAAAAAAGGCGACACGCTTTATATTATTCTCAAGCGATTCGGCCTGAACGTGGCTGCCGCTACCTTAGTGGCCCACTCCAAAAACAGCAAACCTCTGGTACGACTGTCTCCTGGCAGAACATTGCATGTCCTCAGCAGCGATGGGTCGAACAGTGATGAATTTATCTATGAAAACTCACCTCTCACATGGATATATGCCAGCAAAAATGGCAGCCACTATGACATTTCCAGCAGACAGCTGCCGACAACGACTCATATCCGAAAAATGAAAGGCGAGGTGATCTCCTCTCTTTATGCTGCTGCCAAAGTAGCGGGCATCAGCGATACACTGACAATGAACATGACCGAAATATTCGGCTGGGATATTGATTTTGCTATAAATGTACAAGCCGGGGATCGCTTCAAGCTTATATATGAAGACATCTATGTCGAAGGCGGCAAAAAATCTCATGGTGACATA
>JAYEGM010000203.1:0-9186 GCA_034659075.1 Pseudomonadota bacterium | reverse complement strand
AGTTACTGTATCCAGGCTGTCGAACAATGGCTCCTTGTCTTCCTGATTATCGCGGTTGTAGGCCAGCGGTTGCCCTTTCATGATCATCAGTAGCGCTACCAGGTTACCAATCACCCGGCCGCTTTTACCACGCGTCAGCTCGGCCACATCCGGGTTTTTCTTCTGCGGCATGATGGAGGAGCCGGTGCAATAGGCATCAGAAATATCAATAAATCCAAACTGTGCGGATGACCAGATTATCAGCTCCTCCGACATACGCGACAGATGGACCATGATGACTGCAGAGGCCGACATAAATTCCATCGCAAAGTCACGATCAGACACGGCATCCAGTGAGTTTTCTGCCGCTGCATCGAAGCCCAGCAATTCTGCTGTGTAATGACGATCTATCGGGAACGTCGTCCCCGCCAGTGCTGCCGCACCTAATGGCAAAATATTCATCCGCCTTCGGCAATCTGACAGTCGGCCCAGGTCACGTCGCAGCATTTCCACCCATGCCATCATATGGTGTCCGAAGGTAACCGGCTGTGCCACCTGCAGGTGGGTAAATCCCGGCATAATCGTAGCAGATTCCTGTTCAGCAAGATCCAGCAAGGCCATGATCAGCCGTTTTATTTCAGCAACAAGTGATTCTATTCCCTGGCGCAAGTAAAGACGGATATCTGTCGCCACCTGATCATTTCGTGAGCGGCCGGTATGCAGCTTCTTGCCAACATTACCAATATTTTCTGTCAAACGCGCCTCAATATTCATATGCACATCTTCCAGGGTACGTGACCAGCTAAACTCACCCTGCTCGATATCCTCAAGGATATGCTGCAGCCCCTGGATGATGGCGTCACATTCTTTTTCGGTCAGCACACCGACTCTGGCCAGCATAACGGCGTGCGCCTTTGAGC
The DNA here is from genome assembly GCA_034659075.1 of Pseudomonadota bacterium. Taxonomy (GTDB): domain Bacteria; phylum Pseudomonadota; class Gammaproteobacteria; order BMS3Bbin11; family BMS3Bbin11; genus BMS3Bbin11. Next base: position 8,287 of record JAYEGM010000203.1, on the reverse strand, counting down.
CTTCAATATCCACCTTATACAAACGCTTATCGTAGGATACTGACTCGGTATACGCCTCGACCAGCTGATCCGTCGCTGCAGTGAAACGACCCTTCCAGGGTTTTTCTTCCCCGCCTGTTTTTGTTGCTGCCATTTTATTTGTTCCTCTCTAGCATCGCTCGCATTATACCGTTACAACAGATGGGCACATCTATAGCACCTATAGCACCCCAAAACCATTCATCTTTACTTTTTTACCGGTTGTCGTTAAATCATGGCAAAAGCAATAATAGTGTCTAGATTTTAAGGTGAGCATTATCTCAACTCTGGTCAGCGACCCCTCATTATTATTATTAAACTGCACCCCAAACCGGCAGCAGGCCAGATTCAGACCCCCTTTTAAAAGGGGGTTTTTTTAATGCCACTATGTTTAGATGCATATCTTAGATGACAGGCACCTATAGTGAGTAGGAGTAGCCAGTGACTCAAAAAGCAGCAGCAAAGAACAGTCCACAGCAACTACATCTACACTGTAGAGCCAATAATATCACCAATTTACCATTCATCTGTCCATTTCCCCCTGTAATCAGCAAGATTTCTATCACAGCACTGTGGGTGATAGATTTAACCACGTTAGTACTAAGCACTAACAACCCGGTCCAGCAACCCTCATCTGATACACCCCCGACTACTGGACTGGATGATTCAGACCCCTTGTTTTCAAGGGGTTTTTTTTTAGCGCTACTGTTATCATGACCGCTGTAAATACGCCACTTCATTCTGCTAAACTGGATACTGGAATGAGCAAGGAACAGACAACAGCGACAGACAGCCCCTCAATTTCTCCGGACTATACTGATTCTGTAACAGGTGCATTCTTACTCGCCGCATTCCTCAGCAGCCTAATTATCATTGCTGGCCGGGCTGGCAGCTGGGACACGGGTTATATTACTGACTTTGTCGCATTGCTTGCGGCCAGCGCCCTGATTGCCCTGACTGGCGCCCTGGTGTTGAAGATCTTCAACCCTTTTCTTAAATCACTTTCACCCCGCACAGGCCTCGCCATCGCCTATGCATTGCTGATGGTGACCACATTCGCCATCTGCTACATTCTTTATGCTACCGTCACCAGACACTGGCCATTTCTCGTTTCCAGTAACAGAGAACTGCTTTCACTGCTGCAGATATTTGTCATTGCCACGGTAAACTATGTCATCCTGCTGACGATGCTGTGGCAGAGGGCAAAAACCAAAGACATCAAAAAATCATTTCAGTCGGCTAATCTGCAGGCTCTACAGTCACGTATACGCCCCCATTTCATGTTTAATAGCATGAACAGTATTGCCGGCCTGATTAGAAACAACCCTGAAATGGCCGAACTGGCACTTCAGGATCTGGCTGATCTTATTCGTGTTCTGATGGCAGATGCACGTAAGCTCGTACCGCTAACGGCCGAAATAGAGACATCAAAGCAATATCTGAAGATCGAAAAATTGCGCCTCGGTGACCGGCTAGGCGTTCACTGGCATTTAAAAGGTATTCCCAAAAATTGTTTTGTACCTTCACTGATTTTGCAACCCTTGCTTGAGAATGCCGTTTATCATGGCATCGAACCCAGTTTTGGTGGTGGCGTAATCGATATCGACTTACGCGCCGACAGCCACAGGGTACAAATCCTGATCCGCAATCCGCTGCCGGATGATGGCCAGCGCAGCCACCGCAAAGGCAACCAGATTGCGATTGATAATATTAAGCAAAGACTGATCCGGCATTTTGGTGAAGCTGCTTCACTCAGCTCCAGCCGGCGCAATGAGATTCATGTTACAAAAATCATCTTTCCCATCGTATCAAACAGATAGACATACAAGGAGACGCATGAAAATTTTAATCGTTGACGATGAAAACCTTGCAAGACAGCGTATGCGGGACCTGCTGTCTGACCTGGGAGAAACCGATGTCGTCGGTGAAGCAGTCAATGGCAGCGAGGCCATTGAAAAAACCGTCACAATGAAACCAGATCTAATATTGATGGATATCCGCATGCCGGTAATGGATGGACTGGAAGCAGCCATGCACTTGCAGGGCATAGAGAATCCACCATTAATCATTTTCACCACGGCATATGACCAGCACGCTCTGGATGCCTTCGAGGTGAATGCTATCGATTATTTATTAAAACCCATCCGTAAAGAACGTTTGGGGGCTGCCCTGCAAAAGGCTCATCCAGTCAGCAGTCAGCAGCTGAAAGAAGTCAGTCGTTCCACAGATTCTAGTGCTACACGCAGCCATATCAGTGTTCATATGAGAGGCAGGATCACGCTCATCCCTGTACATGACATCATTTACTTCATTGCTGACAACAAATATGTCACAGTGCGTACCGCCACTGAACAGCACCTTATTGAAGAATCACTGGTCAATCTCGAAGAGGAGTTCTCTGATCGCTTTCTGCGCATCCATCGCGGTTCACTGGTTAATACTGAATATTTGCGGGGTATGGAAAAAAATACGGCTGGCCATTGGCGGGTGTTAATGAAAGGGATCGATGAAAAACTTGTTGTCAGTCGCAGACATACGCCGCAGGTGAGGCGCTGGGTTCGGCGCTAGCAGGTTTGCCTTGCTTCAGCATGCCGACCCCACTGGCAATGGCCGCATCCAGATAAAAGCCGTAAAAATCTTCATTACTGATACCGACAATAGGCTTGCCCGCCTGTTTCCCTTCCTTGCCAAACACCATCACTGTTGGCACAAGGTACACGCCATAACTTGCCGCCAGCTTGCGCATTGATGTCGGCTTACCCGAAAAATCCTTGACGAGCGTATCGCTGTCAATCTCCAGTTCACGGACAACTATACCCGAGTAGCGCTCATCTTCCAGCAAGGGCACCATGTAAAGAGAGCGAACAACACTGCAATAGGGACACTCAGATGAACCGAACATCACGACCAGTGGCTGCCCTTTGCAGGCAGCCTGCCTGGATTCAAGCAGCAAATCACTGGCCCACGGCAGCTTATCGTCATACAAATCCGCCTCAGCCTCAAATTCTGAATCTACTTCCGAATCGATATCGACTTGCAGATCTGCATTCGCCAGCAGTGCCGCCGCAGATAAAGCGGTACCGATAAGTAAAGAAAGTAGTGAAGTATTCGCTAATGACATTGCAGGAAAGCCCCGATCTTAATTTAAGGGCAGCTCTATTTATTATGGATAGAGGAGCACTTAATGCTAACACTAATGCTGTGCAACCAACATTCATGCTAGCATGTGCTGTTCAAAACAAGTATAGCAGAACACCCGAACAATCAACTGGAGCTCTCTTTTGAACAAAATCCGCATTGCTACGCGCAAGAGCCCGCTTGCATTATGGCAGGCATACTTTATCCGTGATGAACTTCTTGCCCGACACCCGTCGCTGGAGTGTGAAATAGTAAAATTGAGCACCGAGGGTGACCGCATCCTCGATACACCGCTGGCAAAAATCGGCGGTAAGGGGCTGTTCATCAAGGAACTGGAACTGGCGCTAATCGATGAGAGAGCAGATATCGCTGTACATTCAATGAAAGATGTCACCGTAGATTTACCGGAAGCGCTGCATATTCCTGTAATCTGTAAACGTGAAGCCCCCTGGGATGCCTTTGTTTCCAACAAGCACAGTCACTTCCTCAATCTGCCGCAGGGTGCACGCCTTGGCACCTCCAGTCTGCGCAGACAAATGCAGTTAAAAGCAGCGCGGCCGGATCTGGATATTATTTCCCTGCGCGGCAACGTCAATACACGCCTGGCTAAACTCGATGCCGGTGAATTTGATGCCATCATTCTGGCAGCTGCCGGCCTGATCCGGCTGGAAATGTCAGACCGAATCACTGAAACTCTGCCACCCGAGATATGCCTGCCTGCCGTCGCACAAGGCGCTGTCGGTGTCGAGTGCCGCAAAAATGATGATCACACTTTGGCATTGTTGACGCACCTGAATCACCCACCTACCCATGCCAGAGTCATTGCCGAACGCGCGATGAATGCAACCCTGGAAGGCGGCTGCCAGGTACCCATTGCCGGCTTTTCAGAAATACACGAAGACACCCTGCATCTGCGCGGCATAGTTGGTACACCGGACGGCAGCCTGCTATTACATGCCGATATCGCAGGACTTACCCGTAATGCCGAAGAACTTGGGCAGGAACTTGCGCAGCAGCTGCTGGCGAAGGGTGCGGGAGATATACTGGCTGAGGTGTATGGGTAATTTTTTTGTGCTGGCGTACCGCTGGATTTCATTTATTAACGCAATCTATTTCGTACAGAATAAATAAGAAACTCCTCACATGAACGCCAGCTCACGTCAAAGCCCCCTGCTCGATATACAGTATCAGCTACGCGAAACGCTGCCTGACGCGCTAAGTGACCCCCATACTCTGGCTATCATCGATTTTGCTGATCAATCACAGCTCTTTGATGACTGCCGGATCATCATTGGCACTCCTGCCCTGGCTGGAGGTGATCTGCTGGAGGTGTGGCGTACGAATGAACCTGTCGAGCAGGGTAAACTGGGTAATATCCATTATCGCATGACTTCTACACTGGTCTTTGGCCGGGTTCTGGTTGCCAATGGCAATGACTCTATTGAAACCGTTACGCAAAATATATACCAGCAGATAAACCGGCTGCAGCAGGAGCTCAACTTTCCGCAAATGATCCGGGTGTGGAATTATCTTTCCGCCATCAACCGGCATGATGACGGCATGGAGCGATATCAGTCATTCTGTGTGGGTCGCCACCAGGCCATCGATACCTCAAGAGGGTTTGAATCACATCTACCTGCTGCTACGGCTGTCGGCACACATGATGCCAATGTACTGGTTTATTTTATTGCCGCCCGTGAGAACGGTTTGCAGATTGAAAATCCGCTGCAAGTCAGTGCCTTTGACTACCCTGCCCGCTATGCACCGAAAAGCCCTGCTTTTTCCCGAGCAATGGTCAAGCAATGGGGAGAATCTAAACACCTGTATATTTCGGGTACAGCCAGCATCCTCGGTCACGAGACCCGGCACAAAAACAGGCTGCTGGAACAGCTTGATGAATGCCTGAATAACATGGACGTGCTGATTACTGAAGCTGATAAGCATGCCGATATCGATATCAGGGATATTTCTGACCTGACCGGCATCAAGCTCTACCTGCGTCACCAGAAGGATCTTGAAGCCGTCGTTTCCCATATTAGAAATCGTGCAGGTGATCGTGTCCATGTTCTGGTTCTGCATGCGGATATTTGCCGGGAAGATCTGTTGCTGGAGATAGAGGGGTTTTGGGTTGAATGAAGCTTCAAGCTTCAAGTCCAAACCAGATGCCAGGGAAGTTCTGATTTATTCGTCATTGCGTATATGGAACGAAGTGACGTGGAAATATCTAAGTTATTGATTCTTATTAATGAGATTGCCGCGCTGCGGTGCTCGTGACCGCAGGAAATACCCGAAGGGTGCAATGACGGAATTATTGAATAAATAGAGGCGCCCTTGAAACTTGAAACTTGAAATCCCGTTCATTCAAACTCTTCTTTTTCCCGTTTCTTCTTTTTCTTTTTTATTTCATTGTTTACCTGCCTTAATGACAGCAGGTAAACTGCAATTGCCTTACGATCACCGGTGGACAATTTACTCAGGCTGTTATCAATAATAGATGCCATTTTACCGCCACTGGAATCGCCGTCCAGGTTAATGCCGGTTTCAAAGTAATAGACCAGGTCATCGACACTCCAACGGCCGATGCCGGTCTTTTTGTCCGGGGTGATATTGGGCACTGTACCGACACCGGTCATTTTCTGTTCGCCGGCGAAGGCCTTGCTCTTATCCAGTACGCCAAGGCCTTTTCGTGGGGTATGGCATTCGGCACAATGACCCATAGCTTCGACCAGGTAGGCACCACGGTTCCATTCTGCTGTTTTATCAGGCAGGCTCTGAAACTCGCCGGCCTTAAAGTTTTGTGATTTCCAGATCCTTGCTGACGGTACTATGGTTACATAAAAAGGCAGATCGTGTTTGCGGTTGACCTTTTTCACTGGTTTTAGTGAGAACATATAAGCCTTTAGCGCCAGTACGTCATCACGGTGCATCTTTGTATAAACTGTATACGGGAAGGACGGGAAATAGTGTTCACCTTGCGGTGAGATGCCCTGTTGCAGGGCACGAATAAAGTCTTCATCAGACCAGTTGCCGATACCGGTCTCCCTGTCCGGCGTGATGTTTGGTGAATAGAAGGTGCCGAAATCGGTTTTCAGCGCATAGCCACCGGCCAGTGGCTTACCGTTGTTTTCCTCGGTATGGCATAAGACACAGCCTGATGCATGAAATACCAGCCTCCCCCTTTCGATAATATCAGCAGACTGTTCATTTGCGGCCTGAAGTGGCGTCACTGCCGACAGCAGCAAGGCCGTCAGCAGATGCTTCATTCCTCTTCAGTGCGGAATTTTTCGTGGCAGGATTTGCAGCTGTCTGAAAGTTTTTTAAATGAAGCGGCTAACGCAGCTTTATCACCACCGGCGACAGTCTTACTGAAATCAGCCGCTGCCTGCTGGTTGGTTTTCACGGCCTCCTTGAATTCGCCGGCCTTGCTCCAGACTTCCTCTTTAGCCCGGGTATCACCGAAATCTGAATCTTCTGGGAATAATACACCTATAACCTTTGAAATTTCTGCGATGCTGCCGGCATGGAGTTTAAGCTGGTCCTGAAAATCGACCTTGCCACGGACAATACGTGATGCGGCAGACATATGGGAACCGTAGGCCTTCATTACGCTGATACGGTATTTGATGATGTCTTCGGATTCAGCCGCGTAGGCAGGAACTAGCACTGAAGCTAGCATGATTGATGCGGTTAGTTTTTTTATGTTCATAGTCTGTCCTGAGTTTACGGTTTACGGTTTACGGTTTACGCAATTGGATTTTGGTTTACCGTAACACGTAAAACGTAAAATATAAAACGTGTATATTAAAACCCGCCTGCTTTAAAATATGCCCATGTTTACCGTCATAATAGTCACCGCTATATTCTATATGCCCTTTCATGTCGGACCGCCGGTGTTGCTGTCTTTGCTCTATGGCCGTGATGCGCGACAGCGAAAACTCTATGCTCAGCAAATATTACTGGAGTCTTTAGTTACCATGGTTATCTCGCTGACGGCCTTTTTCATGCTCTGGCAGACAAAGTTGGGAGTTGCTATCGCTATTATGCTGGTGATGATGGCGGTGCCTTATTTTCGGGTGTGGAAGTTTAGAAAGGCAGGTGAAAGGTAAAAGGTAAAAGGCTAAAGGAAAGTCAAAATCGCAACCCTTATTAGCCTTTAGCCTTTAGCCTTTAGCCTTTAGCCTTTAGCCTTTAGCCTTTAGCCTTTAGCCTTTAGCCTTTAGCCTTTAGCCTTTTTACCTGCTTTTCCGTCCTGCCAGAAATTCCTGCTGCTGCTTGCTGGTTCTTATTGTCATACATTGCGCATTACGAAACAGCCGCTGGTAAGTGACGGGCTGCTGCTGTTCACCACACTGTTCGTAGCGATAACCCAGGATATAACCGTTGGGGTTTTCTTTCATCCATTGCTGCTCGGTATGATCGTAGACCACTTCAAACGGCTTTTTCAGACGACCTAAAAAGTGGTATTCGCCACGGTATTTTCCATTATGGGCAATGCGGGCATTTTGCTCCTGCAGGTTTTTTATCTCTGCGGCTATCGCATGCAGGTCGTAGCCCTGTGAGGCCGGGAAAAAAAATATGGCGTGTGCAATCAACAGCAGAAATACTGTTTGCAGGCTGATAATTCTTACTCTTTTTATTTGCGTACCTCTGACAAAAAGTTGCCCTGCAATGGCGAGCAAGGCAAATGGAACGACTGCAAACAGGCTGATATCAGTAATCCAGTACGGCGAGTCAGAGGGCGTGTACATAAACGGCAGGCTGCCGACAGCCGCTGCAAGGATAAGATAAAGAATTGTCAGCACCCACATGTCCCGATTGCTGCCCTGCTCTTTTTTCTCTGCCAGCAGGCTGGACAAATAGAGTGCTGCTGCAGGCAGCAGCGGTAGCAAATAATGAACTTTTTTACCGCTAATAAAAGTGAAAAGCACTAATACAGGGATTATCCAGGACAGGCAGAAACGTCGGCCATAGTCCGCTTTTGCCGTACGGTCTGGGCCATTAATCATTGCCTTCCAGCTGCCTCCCCAATAAAGCCAGGGAAACAGAATAAATGGCATGAAGGCAATGTAATACCACCACGCCAGCGCATCGTTCGGTGCCTTCAGGGCGCGCTGGACATTCTGTCCGAATA
>JAYEGM010000202.1:0-29029 GCA_034659075.1 Pseudomonadota bacterium | reverse complement strand
CCGGATCCGTCATGCCGGACTTGATCCGGTACCGGAATGACGGATTCTATGATTGTTTTTCATGTCTCTTAAGTTTCTGATTGTCCATAGAGCAAGCTAAATCAACACACTACATTCAGTCTTTAATATCTTTATGGGACAGCAGTGACCTAATATGTAATACCTAAAACATTCTTTTAATGCTTTTGTCCTTCCGGACTATTCCATTCCGAAATTAGTTCATCAAACCGCCGGATATTGATCAATAAATGCTTTGCATTTATACCTGCTTCACTGAAATAGTATTCCGCAATAGAATGAATATCACTCTTTTCCGGGATGCTCTCACGAGTTTGTATCATTTGATGACAGCGAGGCAGAAATACCCATTGCAGCCATTGCGGCAGGCGCAGGGTATCATAGCAAAAGGGCATCTGGCTTTGTAAATCATGCAGCGGAGGCTGCACCTCTTCCCATAAGCCGAGTGACTGCAGCTCCTGTTCTATATGCTTAAGCGTTAGTTCCAGTTGTTTCATGGGCTCTGAGTTTCAAGTGTCAAGTTTCAAGTGTCAAGATGCAAAAGCGATTAACCGCGTAGTTCGCAAAGTCACGCCAGGCTAAAGGCATCATAAAAAACCTCTGTGTGCTCTGCACTTAAAGATATTTATTTATACTCCTGAAACTTGAAACCTGGATTCATTGTTGATAGTCTGAGGTCTCGTTCAGCAGGATGGCTGGACGTTTTCAATTAATCATATGGAGATGAATCATGAAAACACCCACCTTAGTTTCAAGCTCGTCCGCAATCCGTAAGTCCGTATTTTTACTGGCTATGGCTGGATTGCTTTCTATAAGTCACCTTTCGTCCGCAGCCGGTACCTGTAAGGGGCTGCAGCAGGATGCCTGTAGTAGTGATAACAGTTGTAGCTGGATAAAAAGTTATACCACCAAAAAGGGTAAAACAATCAATGCCTATTGCCGGAACAAGCCAAAATCCAGCAAGAGCACAGGTGTTCCTGATAGCAGTAAGGCTGAAAAATCTGATAAGCAAGGCTGACTGGTATCTAATTTCCAATTTAAGGAATTTCTGATTGTTTAGTGTCGTCATTTGGGGTCAAACTAAGGTTTCGCCCGACTTGACGACATTCAGATGCTTTTATTCTCCTGGGCTGGTCTCAGGGCAAGCATTTCTTCGGCAGCATCAGCGGTGACGGCCGGACTAAAGTAAAAGCCCTGGACTTCATTGCAGAGCATGCTGTTGAGAATGTCCAACTGCTCCTGTGTCTCAACTCCTTCGGCAACCACAGGTATGGTGATGCTATGCGCCAGGGTAATAATTGAGCGTACAATTGCCTTGTCCATTATGCCGTGTGTCAGATCTTTAACAAATGTACGGTCTATTTTGAGTCGATCAACAGGAAATTTTTTTAGATAATCCATTGAAGCATAGCCTGTTCCAAAATCATCAATGGCAAACTTTACACCCATTGCTTCGACTTTGTGCAGCGCAGAAATAGTGTGCTCTTCATGTTGCATAAATGAACTTTCTGTAATTTCAAGTTCCAGCCATTCTGGTTTAATCCCTGTTTCAGCGAGTACAGCCTTGATATCAGCAGCAATGTCACCATACATGATTTGGTGGGTGGAAAGATTCACAGCAATTCTTACTGCCTGCTCGTCTGATTTGTTCAATCGGGCAATATTTTTACATGCTTCAGACAATACCCAGCGCCCAATGGGCAGTATCAGTCCGGTTTCGATCGCGACATCAAGGAACTTGTCCGGCGTCAGCAAGCCGAGTGTCGGGTGTTGCCAGCGTATAAGCGCTTCGAACCCGGTGATACATTTGGTGCCTAGCGCTATCTGCGGCTGGTAATACAGGACAAGCTCTTTTTTGTCCAGCGCATATCGGAGGCTTGATTCCAGCTTTATATTGGCCGTCGCTTTTTCATTTAACGCGTTATAATAAAATTGGTAATTGTTACGGCCTGATGCCTTGGCATAATACATAGCGGCATCGGCATTTCTTATTAGTTCGATAGAGTCCCGGCCGTGTTCTGGATAGATGCAAATGCCGATGCTCGTGGTGATGAAAGTCTCTGCTCCATTTAGAAATACAGGACGTTCAATTTCTTTAGTAATTCGTTCGGCAAGGAAAGCAGCTTCACTCTTGTTCTTAATTCCATCCATCAGTATGGTGAATTCATCACCGCCAAAACGAGACACAATATAGCGTTTTCCAACTAGCGATTGCAGACGTAATGCAATAGTTGTCAGCAATTCATCGCCGACAGGGTGGCCCATTGAGTCATTGATGGTTTTGAAGCGGTCAAGATCAAGAAAGAGTATTGCCAGGAGTGTTTTGTTACTTTTTGCTTCTTCCAGGGCTTTACCCAGTGCTTTATGAAACAACAGTCTGTTCGGAAGATTTGTTAACAGGTCATGATGCGCCAGGTGATGTAGTTGCTGGGTAGATTGTTGCAGTATACTAATGTCGGTAAATATAGTGAGGTATTGGGATATCCCTCCTTTCTCAGTTGTCGTGGCGGTAACAGTGACCCATGCCTGGAATGGCTTGCTGGTTTTTTTATTAAGATTTAATTCTCCTTCCCAGCTTTGATCTGCTTCGAGTTCTGAAATGACGGTGTGAAGGGATTCAGTACCGACATCAATATTTAATAACTCTTCAATAGTATAGCCAATCGCCTGTTTTTCTGAATAACCGGTAATTTTTAAAAAAGCACGGTTGACTGCCTGAATTATCCCGTCTGTATTGCTGATAACAACAGCATTATTAGTGTTGTTGAAAACCAGCGAAGATAGTCGCAGTTTTTCTTCTGTGGTTTTTTCATTGGAGATGTCGCGGAACAGCACAGCAGCACCCAGCGATTTGTCACGACGGTCAACTGGAGCAAGTACAACTGAGGCCGGAAATTGTGATCTATCGTAGCGCTTGATGATAACATTTGAGCAATTAATCTGATCTCTTCCATCAAACAATTGCTGTATTTCAAATATACCTGTGACGGGCTGAAGAGAGGCCTTTTCTTCAAAAATCATAACATCAAACAAGCCCATGCCGACTAGTTCACCTGTCTGATCATTGAGCATCGATTTGGCTGTGTTGTTCAATAAGGTGATTCTGCCATCATTGCCGATCATCATCAGGCCTATGCCCATGGAGTTTATGATGGCGCCTAATTTGTCTCTTTCAGCCGTTAGCTTGGTTGCTGTGGCTTTTTTTAATGAGTCGTAGAGCGCACTCATTTCATCTGATGTTATTTGCAGGGAGCGCTCAAGGGCGAATCGATCCTTGTCAGATTGTTTATAGCTGTTACTGATCTGGTTGAGCAATGCATGCCAGATATCTTCGGTGAGTGAATCCAGAGACGTAATATCCAGCTCTTTTAGCTGGCATGTCAGATTTTTGTGCATGCCTGTAGTCATCAGCTTATTTAAGTTTAAAATGAGTCTCTTTTGTCAGACAGTCTGGAATGATTCACTATATGCAGCAATGATTATTGCCAGCAAAACGCGCGGAGTTTTGTACAGGATTTGCGCGCCTGTGTCTTTTCATTTTCACCATATTCCATTGAGGTGTCTATGCTTATGTCTGTCAACTAAGCATATATATATTCCTTCGTATGTTAGTTTTATACCTGCAACAATATCCAATCGCAACCACTTTGGGTATTTTCAATCACAATCGATCCAGCAGTAAATGTGTATTATTTCTGCTAGATTTGCTAGAAATACCTGAGGATAATCAGGTAAGAGAGAAAACCATGACATAGTTCTGTCACGCACTGGAGGTATTACTTATGAACAGGCACATGTTCAGAATTTTGAGTCTGGCACTTATTTTGATGTCTGTCAGTAGCCCCATCCTTGCCCAGGAGGTGGGTGATCAACTGTCCGCAGGCATGGTAAACCCGGGTTATGTAGAAAAGCCTGCCTGGTTCAAAGATTCTTTCCTTGATATTCGAGATGACATTAACGAGGCGACTGAATCAGGTAAGAGAGTAATGCTCTATTTCTACCAGGACGGCTGCCCTTACTGTGAGCGCCTGGTAAAAGAAAACATGGCTCAGCAGAAAATAGCAGAAAGCCTGCAGAAAAATTTTGATGTTATTGCCATTAATATGTGGGGTGACCGGGAAGTTGTCGGTCTTGATGGCAGGGAAACTACAGAGAAAGAATTCGCCATCGCAAATAAAATTATGTTTACACCTACTTTACAGTTTCTTAATGAGCAGGGCGGGCAGGTACTTCGCCTGAACGGTTATGTTCCACCTCATAAGTTTACTGTTGCACTGGATTATGTCAGCCAGAAAAAAGAGAAGGACGGCAGTTTCCGCGACTATATGGCAAAGACCGGTATGCAGGCAGGCAGCGGAAAGCTCTATAGTGATGATTCATTTCTTCAGCCGCCTTTTGATTTATCTGTGCGCCTGTCCGCTAAGCCGCTGCTTGTTTTCTTTGAGCAGAAGCGTTGTCCGCCCTGCGATGAATTGCACAATGATGTACTGAAACAGGCCGGCTCAGCAGAGTTATTAGAGGAATTTGATGTTGTATTGCTGGATATGTGGTCGAAGACGCCGTTAATCACGCCGCAAGGTAAAAGGGTCAGCGCGGAAAACTGGGGCAGAGAACTTAAGCTTAGCTATGTACCGAGTATGCTGTTTTTTGATGATAAGGGTGTAGAGGTGTTTCGTGCGGAAGGCTGGTTGCGGGCTTTTCATGTGCAGTCATCAATGGAATATGTCAGCAGTAAAAGCTATCTAAAAGAAAAGGAGTTTCAGCGTTACGTTGAAGCACGCGCTGCAAAGCTGAGGAAGCAGGGAATTGTAGTTGATCTGATGAAATGATAGCATCAGCAGTTATAGCCCTGTAGATGCAGGAACTTTTTTTATAGCAACAGGTCTCATTTCGTAACAATGTTTATTATAGTAATTGAGTGATTTTATTCTTCTGACTATGACACGATGCTTAATTATCTTGCTTTCCTTTTTACTGGTGCTGGCACCGGTAACTTCTGCCTTCTCTGCGCAGATGGGCCATGACAGCATGGATCAAGGCAGTACTATGAGACATTTTGAAATGAGCGATGTGTCAGCTTGCACGCATGTAGCACAGGATCAAAGCAAAAAGTCATGCTGTGAAGATAGCCAGTGCGATAAGCATTGCCAGGCTATGCAATGCCATACTGCCGGGAAATTGTCTGCTATATCTGTTGATGGCAGCATTGAGCCCGGCTTTAATATTTTGCGCCAAATCCACGCCAGGCTGTTTCACTTGCCGGCTAATGGTATCTCCAATACTCCACTTCGTCCTCCGATAGTACACCTCTAAATAGTTTGGCCCTTTCTTAGGGGGCTGTTTTTTTGCATGGTCTTCACCATGCTGGGTAATTATTTTTTGCCAGAGGTGTATTAAATGAAACAATTTTTGTACTGGTGCCTGTGTGTGCCCTTTATGCTGAGTATGTCTGTCCCGCCGCTGGCTGCAGATGCCACAGATGGCAATATCCTGACATTAGAACAGGCGATATCTTTGGCCCTGGATTCAGAGACTGTATCGCAGTCCTTCGAATATCGCGCAGAGGGGTTTGAGGAAGAAGCTGTAGCGGCAGGCGGCCTGCCTGACCCTAAGCTAAAACTTGGGGCGATGAATTTTCCTACTGATACATTTGATCGTGATCAGGAGCCGATGACCCAGCTGCAGGTGGGTGTGGTGCAGCTTTTTCCACGTGGCTCCAGTCGTACCATCAAATCACAGATTAATAATGACAAAGCAGAAAAATCCCGCCATATGGCCAGTGATGCACGCCTCATGGCCGCTCGTGATGTCAGTAAATACTGGCTGGAGCTTTACTATTGGCTGCAGGCAGAAATTATTGTCGAACAGAGCAGAGGCTGGTTTAGCAACCTGGTTGGTGTGACCGAGTCACGCTACCGTGTTGGCAGCGCTACTCAGCAGGATGTAGTGCAGTCCGAGCTGGAGCTGAACAGGCTGACCGATCGCCTGGAAGGGATTCGTATAAAACAGGATATGTCGCGCTCTGATTTATCCCGCTGGATAGGGGCGTTGGCAAGCATGAGAAACCTGCCAAAAGTCTTACCGATTATTTCCCCACCTGCCACGCTGATTAGTACGCCAGTATTGGGCAGCCATCCGGTTATCCAGGCAAAAGATGCAGAAATACAGCTAAATACTGACAGTGTAGAGCTCAGCCGCCAGGCGTATAAACCCGGTTTTGCACTGGATGTAACATACGGTGATCGCAGCGGTCAGAATCCTGACAATAGCGACAGGGCAAACTTCCTCTCGGCAATGGTTTTAATGGATATCCCGTTGTTCACCAACAAACGACAGGACAAAAAACTGGCATCTTCGCTGCAGAAACTGGAGGCTGTAAAACAGGATCGTGAAACGGCTGTAAGAACACTGTCAAGCAAGCTGCAGAGGGCCAGGTCATCTCTGCGCATTCTTGAGCGCCAGATACTTCTGTACCGCGACAAGCTGGTGCCTCAATCAAGCAGCCATTCAGAGCTCGCCCTGAAGGCCTATGAGAACAGCCGGGTAGAGTTTGATTCTGTAATGCGTGCGCGAGTTGCTGAGCTGGACACACAGCTGAAAGCGATACGCCTTGAAGTTGACCGGGCGCAGACGATTGCCATGCTTAATTATCTTGCTGGAGAAGCAAAGTGAATAAATCAAAAATCTTACTAATCCTTTTATTAGCCAGTCTGATAAGTGCCTGCGAGTCAGGGGATAAAGACTCTGACAATTCAGCCAGTATGGATGCTGGAAAGGAAATAGATTACTGGGTGGCACCGATGGATGCCAACTACCGCCGTGACCAACCCGGCAAATCACCCATGGGCATGGATCTGGTGCCGGTTTACAAAGAGAAAAAGGCTGAGAAAAAGATTGCCTACTGGGTGGCACCGATGGATGCCAACTACCGCCGTGATAAAGCGGGCAAGTCCCCCATGGGTATGGACCTGGTGCCGGTTTATGAAGAGACGGGTGATGATGCCGATGCAGTAATAATCTCTCCTGCCATGGTGCAAAATCTGGGTGTACGTACAGCCGTTGTCGAGAAGGGGCGTTTGGGACGCATGATTGATACCGTAGGCTATGTGTCCTTTGATGAGTCACTAATCGGTCATATACACCTTCGAATTGAAGGCTGGATTGAAAAGCTTTACGTCACCAATGAAGGCGAACGGGTAATAAAGGGCGATCCCCTGTTCGAGTTGTATTCCCCGACACTGGTCAACGCACAGGAGGAATACCTCGAGGCGCTGAAATCAAAAAACCCGCGGCTGATTCGTTCTTCACGGGACCGCTTATCATCACTGGATATTTCTTCTGATCAGATAGATAAGCTGAGAAAGACGCGGAAAGTAAAACAGACTGTCACATTCCGCGCTCCTCAGGATGGCATTGTTACGTCAATGAATACACCACAGGGCATGTTTGTGAAGCCAGCAACACGAATCATGTCGCTGGTCGATCTTTCTAAAGTCTGGGTGCAGGTTGAAGTGTTTGAGCAGCAGGCGGGCTGGGTTAAGGAAGGACAGCCGGCTGAGATATCACTATCATTTTTACCCGGGCAGATATGGCAGGGCGATGTTGTTTATGTCTATCCTGAGCTGGATAAAAAGACCCGTACCTTACGGGTCAGGCTGCAGTTTGATAATCCGGATGAAAGCCTGAAGCCAAACATGTATGCCGACGTAAAATTGTATTCTGGCATAAAACAGGATGTCCTGTTTGTGCCACGCGAAGCCATTATAAACAGCGGCAGAATGACGCGTGTGCTGGTGGCAAAAGAGGTCGGTAAGTTTTATGCGCGTGAAGTAAAAACAGGGATAGAATCTGGTGAATACACCGAAATCCTTGATGGCCTGCAGGAAGGAGAAAAGGTTGTCACCTCCGGTCAGTTTCTGATTGATTCAGAAGCCAGCCTGAAAGGCAGCCTGACGCGTATGAGTGACGGGGAATAATGTCATGATCGAACACATTATAAACTGGTCATTAAAGAACCGTTTTATGATTCTCGTGCTTACTGCAGTTGTGGTTGCCTGGGGTGTCAATGCCATTCGCACCATACCGCTCGATGCTATTCCGGATTTGTCCGATGTACAGGTCATCGTAAAAACGAGTTATCCTGGGCAGGCACCGCAGGTGGTGGAAGATCAGGTTACCTACCCGATGACCACGGCCATGCTGTCAGTACCGAAAGCAACCACTGTTCGTGGCTATTCGTTCTTTGGTGATTCTTATGTCTATATCATCTTTGAAGATGGTACCGACCCCTACTGGGCCCGATCACGCGTACTGGAATACCTCAACCAGGTGACGGCAAAATTACCGCCGCAGGCGGTGCCCTCGCTGGGCCCGGATGCCACCGGTGTCGGCTGGGTATATCAATATGCACTGGTTGACCGTACCGGTAAAACGGACCTTGCCGAGTTGCGCAGTCTGCAGGACTGGTTTCTAAAATTTGAGCTGCAGACGGTTGAGGGTGTCTCTGAAGTAGCCACCATTGGCGGCATGGTGAAACAGTACCAGGTAGTAATAGACCCGAACAAACTTCGCGCCTATAACATTACATTAAATCAGATTAAAAAATCGATACAGCGTGCAAATCAGGAAGTAGGCGGCTCTGTCATTGAGATGGCAGAAGCTGAATATATGGTTCGATCGACGGGGTATATTTCAAAGAAACAGGACCTGGAAAGTATTGTTGTCGCCATAGGTGATAATGGCACGCCAATACAGTTAAAAAATATTGCTGATATCCGAACCGGCCCGCAGATGCGCCGTGGCATAGCGGAACTGGATGGTGAAGGGGAGGTGGTCGGCGGCGTGGTTGTCATGCGCTATGGCGAAAATGCATTGACGACTATTGAAGGCATCAAGTCCAGGCTCAAAGAGCTGCAGAATGGATTGCCTGAAGGCGTAGAAATTATTGAAACCTACAACCGTTCAAGCCTGATAAATCGTGCAGTAGATAATTTGAATGGAAAGCTGATTGAAGAGTTTATAGTCGTTGCCCTGGTGTGCCTGGTTTTCCTTTTTCATTTACGTTCGGCACTGGTCATCGTTCTGTCTTTACCGGTCGGAATACTGGCAGCATTTATCATCATGCAGTCACAGGGCATGAATGCCAACATTATGTCACTGGGTGGTATCGCAATTGCTATTGGTGCGATGGTCGATGCGGCGATTGTGATGATCGAGAATGTGCACAAGCATATTGAACGGGAAGGTGATGGAAAGTATGACCACTGGGAGCTGATTCGCCAGGCATCGATTGAAGTTGGCCCGCCATTGTTCTTCTCCCTGATAATAATTACTTTGTCATTTCTGCCAGTATTTACGCTGGAGGCCCAGGAGGGCAAGCTGTTTGCACCGCTGGCGTTTACCAAGACCTTTGCCATGGCTTCAGCTGCCATGCTGTCCATAACACTGGTGCCGGTACTGATGGGGTATTTTGTCAGGGGGAAAATTACGCCTGAGCATAAGAACCCGGTCAATCGACTATTAATGGCAATCTATGGGCCTGTAATAAAGCTGGTACTGAAAGCTCCTGTCATCGTACTTATTTTAGCCCTGACAATCGCAGCAAGTGGCGTTTATCCACTGACTCGAATCGGCTCTGAATTTATGCCGGATCTGGATGAAGGCGATATCATGTATATGCCAACAACCTTTCCAGGTATCTCTATCGGCAAGGCGCAGCAGTTGTTGCAGCAGACGGACAAACTGTTAAAGACAGTGCCCGAGGTCAAGTCGGTATTCGGAAAGATTGGGCGGGCAGACTCTGCTACTGACCCTGCTCCGTTGACGATGATCGAAACAACCATCCAGCTTAAACCGAAAGACGAATGGCGTGAGGGCATGACGACCGATAAATTACGCCGTGAGTTTAATCAGCTGATCAATTTCCCGGGGCTTACCAATGCCTTTGTTATGCCAATCAAAACACGTATAGACATGCTTGCCACCGGGATCAAGACGCCGGTAGGCATCAAGGTTGCCGGACCGGATCTTAAAGTCATTGAAGAGATTGGCAAGGACGTTGAAAAAATCATCCTGACGGTGCCGGGTACGGTCACTGCTTACTCTGAACGTGTCGCTGGTGGGCGTTATGTTACCGTTGATATCCGGCGACGTGATGCCGGCAGACTGGGGCTCAATATTGCGGATATACAATCTGTGATTATGGCCGCTGTCGGCGGTATGAATGTATCTCAAAGCGTTGAAGGCCTTGAGCGTTATCCTATAAATATTCGTTATCCTCGAGATGTTAGAAATTCAGTAGAGAAATTACGCAACTTGCCAATAGTGACGCCGATGGGTGCCAGTATTTCACTTGGTGAAGTGGCTGACATTCGGATTGAAGCAGGGCCGGCGATGATCAAGTCCGAGGATGCCAGGCTTAATGGCTGGACCTTTGTCGATATTGAAGGCAGGGATCTGGGTTCCTACGTCACTGAAGCACAGCGCATTATTGCTAAAAAAGTGAAGCTGCCGGCCGGTTACTCAATCTCCTGGTCCGGACAGTATGAGTACATGGTAAGAGCCAAACAGCGCCTGGCCAAGGTAGTGCCGGTCACCCTGGCAATAATTCTGTTATTGCTATATTTAAACTTTAGAAACATGACCGAAGTCCTGATCATCATGGGGACATTGCCACTGGCCTTAACCGGTGGATTCTGGCTGTTGTATTTTCTTGAGTACAACATGTCGGTAGCCGTTGGTGTCGGATTCATCGCCCTGGCAGGTGTTGCGGTAGAAATAGGAGTGGTGATGCTGGTGTACCTGAACCAGGCATGGAAGAAGATGAACGTTGATCGCCAGGGTAAACCGGGTATTGAAGATTTAAAGGAATCGGTAGTCAACGGAGCGCTGTTAAGAGTGCGCCCTGTGATGATGACCGTTGCCGCCATTATCGCCGGCCTGCTGCCCATTATGCTGGGGTCGGGTACTGGCTCTGAAGTCATGCGACGAATTGCAGCGCCCATGGTTGGCGGCATGGTCAGTGCGACCCTGTTGACACTGATAATAATACCAGCGGTATTCCTGATGTGGAAAAAGATGGAGTTGAAGAAAGCTAAGGCTTAAAAGGGCTTATGAAGAAAGTGTCAGGTTTTCAGTGTTCAGTTAAATCATGCTGCACTGAAAACTGAAAACTGAAAACTGAAAACTGAAAACGAATCTTTTATCTCTTGACACTTGAAACTTAACACTTGAAACTTTGTGTCATGAACACCCTACAGGAAAACGGCAGCGCCCTGCGAATAGCGCTGGGGCTGGCAAGCTTTGTCATTGTTGTTGCCGGTATGAAAGCGGCGTCATCTCTCATTGTGCCATTTCTATTATCTGCTTTTATAGCGATTATCTGTGCGCCGGCAATCAACTCGCTGAAAGCCCGGGGCATGCCGATGTGGCTGGCACTGGCCATTGTGGTCATCCTTATAGGTCTTGCCGGCACTGTTTTTATCTCCATACTCGGAGGTTCTATTCAAAAATTCTCCACCCAGCTACCTGAATACCAGAGCAGGCTTCAAGATGAGATTAGTCGATTGTCCGCCTGGCTAAATACACGGGGCATCTCCTGGGTTGGTGAGGAGGTGAGAGAACTCATTAACCCCAGCATTGCACTTAGCTATGTCGGTAAGGTTTTTAATGGGCTGGGCAATTTACTGGCTAACGGCTTTCTGATATTTCTGACAGTGATGTTTTTACTCTTTGAGGGGGTGGCCCTTAAATATAAGATGCAGGTAATCTCAGGCAACGTCAATGATACACAGACTCAGCAAATCACCGGCTTCCTGGAAAGTGTCAATAAATATATGGCCATCAAAAGCCTGACTAGTCTGGCTACCGGCTTACTTATCTTTTTCTGGTTGTGGCTGCTCGATATTGAATATGCATTATTATGGGGGCTAACGGCTTTTATACTTAATTATATTCCTAATATAGGATCCATCATCGCTGCGGTTCCAGCTGTTTTACTGGCATTCGTTACTGCCGGTCCATTGACCGCTGTCTGGGTGGTCGCTGGCTACTTACTGGTAAATATGCTGGTTGGAAATCTCATAGAACCGAAGTTTCTCGGCGATCGACTGGGGTTATCTACTCTGGTGGTATTTCTTTCACTTGTTTTCTGGGGCTGGATTCTGGGTACAACGGGAATGTTTTTGTCAGTGCCATTGACGATGGTGATCAAGCTTGGCCTGGAAGCGCGTCCTGAGACACAGTGGATCGCGGTGTTGCTGGGTTCGGGACCCCCCCCCTCTGGAGAGGCTGCGGGTTAAAGAAAATGTTTTATGTGTTATGTTTTACGGTTCACGTAACCCCTAAAACCTAAAACTTTCTATCTATCACTTATCCTGACCGGGAATCTCCGTTCCCCATGTCTCCGGCGGCCCGTCAAACACACCGGGAATTTGCGTTCCGCAACTCTTGCAATACCATGGTTTGATATCAATATTGTCACCCCACACTCAGAGGAATACAATCAAGAGCCGTTCCTGCTATCAATAAAATAATTGGGGGAAATAACATGCTTATAAGAGAACCTGCTGCCGCTGGTACATTTTATCCGGGTGACACTCGCATACTGCAACAAACCGTACGTGAGCTGCTGGAGCAAGCCGGTGCCAGGGGTTCAGCACCGGCTTCGATCAAGGCGATGATTGTTCCACACGCCGGATATATCTATTCAGGCGGGCTGGCTGCACAAGCTTACGCTTCATTGCAGCCTGTACGTGAGAAAATAAAAACTGTCGTTCTGCTTGGTCCTGCACACAGGGTTTATTTTCACGGTATTGCCGCACCGGATGCAGATGAATTCAAAACACCATTGGGTGTGATTCCGGTTGACCAGAAGGCAATCGAAGGCATGCTGGAAAAATTTTCGTTCGTACAGCGATTGCCGGAGTCACATCGCGATGAACATAGCCTGGAAGTACAACTGCCTTTTTTACAGGAAGTACTGGAAGATTTTTCCCTGGTTCCATTGGTGGTTGGCGATGCCAGGCCGGAACAGGTAGAAAAAGTAATTGATTATTTATGGGGGGATGACAGCACTTTAATTGTCATTAGTTCTGATCTGAGTCATTTTCATGATTATGCTACTGCAAAGTTTATGGATGACCAGGCAGCCAATGCAATCGAAAGCCTTCAGCCGCAGCTGCTGAGCGGAGAGTTTGCCTGTGGCTACCTGCCTGTATCCGGTATGTTGTTAGCTGCGCGTCATCGGCAGGTATCACCAGCGCGGGTGGGTCTATGCAATTCAGGCGATACTGCCGGGGATAAGAACCGGGTAGTGGGTTACGGTGCGTGGCTTTTTCAGGAAAAGAATGATCTGCAGCAGGGGTTGTCAGATAAGCAAAAAGACAGCCTGAAAAAACTGTCCCTGGCATCAATCCGTCACGGACTGGAAACAGGTAAGCCCATTTCAGTCGATGATTTCATAAGTGAAAATAACGAAGAGATAGAGCTGCCTGAATGCCAGGGCGCCGCATTTGTTACATTGAAGAAGAACGGCGAGCTGCGTGGCTGTATCGGAAGTCTATCTGCCTGTCGCCCCCTGTCAGAAGATATCGCCGAAAATGCCTTTGCAGCCGCCTTCCGTGATTATAGATTTAACACATTAACTGATGATGAGCTGGATGAAATCGAGGTGTCTATCTCTGTGCTGACAGCACCGGAGCCAATGTCATTTACCTCTGAGCAGGATCTGCTTTCTCAATTACAGCCGGGTGTGGATGGTATTATATTGACAGAAGGCGGTAATCGAGGCACATTTCTGCCCTCGGTGTGGGAGAATCTCCCTGAGCCTGCCTCATTCTTGTCACATCTGAAGATGAAAGCGGGCTTGCCTGCTGATTACTGGTCAGGCACTATGAAAACAGAGCGATATAAAACTGTTACCTGGTAGATAATGGTAACTCTCAGGGGACCTATAAAAAGACTATGGCCTTAACAAAAAAAGTACAACACAGCGTCATTCCGATAAAAGACTTTTCATCTTGTGCATACTGTTCCGTTCGGCGGCTGTGCCTGCCTATTTCAGTCGATAAGGAGGAAGTTGATCTAATCGATAGCCTGATTTTCGACCGCCCACAGCTAAAAAAAAGCGATTATCTTTTTCATTCCGGTGATAAGTTCCAGTCACTTTTTGCGCTCAAGTCGGGTGCTATTAAAACCTATGGCAGCACACGTGACGGGCGTGAGCAGATCACCGGGTTCCACTTCCCCGGAGAGCTGATCGGCCTCGATGCGATTGGCAACAAAATGCACAATTGTAATGCGGTCGCTCTGGAGAAAACGGTAGTTTGTGAATTACCGTACAAAAATATTGAAGACATCAGCCTGCAGATACCCCGAGTGCAACAGGAAATTACCCGACTGATGAGCCTGGAAATACGCAATGATGAGGAAATGTTAATGGCCATAGGGAGCATGCGTGCTGAACAGCGGGTAGCTTGCTTTTTATTTAGCCTGTACAGGCGCCTGTCCTTGAGAAATACAGAGAAAAGCATGTTCAGGCTGCCGATGACACGTGAAGAAATCGGCAACTATCTTGGGCTGTCACTGGAGACAGTCAGCCGTCGAATGAGCAGCCTGCACGAAGATGGTATTCTGGAAGTAGAAAACCGGTTGATTAAGCTAAAAGATATAGAAAGATTGCAGGCACTTTGCGGCTGAAACCAGTTACGCGGCACTAGCTCATGTCCGTCGAAGAGAATCGTACGATGCAGAACAAAGGCGATGATTTTGTAATTCCTGAAGCTCCCCGGCTGGATCGCACAATAATTGATGAATGGTTGTCGCATTTCCCGGAATTAGACGGAGTGGATGATCCGGTCTGGCAAAAAGTGCTGGATTCAGCGCGCCCGGTTGAGGTCCCGGCGGGTACTACAGTGTTTCGCGATGGCGATGGCTGCCAGAATTATATGTTCGTCATGGAAGGCTCTATCAGGGTTCAGAAAATGGCGGAAAATGGTCGCGAAATCGTACTCTATAGAGTCAACGCCGGAGAGGCCTGCATACTGACAACCTCCTGCCTGCTTAGCCACCAGCGCTATCCTGCTGAAGGCATAACAGAAGCGGATATACGGGCTATCAGTATTCCGGTCGCCCGTTTTGATGAAGGGGTCGCCGGATCAGCTGGTTTCCGGGCCTTCGTTTTCTCCAGTTATGGGCGGCGCATAGCAGACTTGATTCTGCTGGTTGAGGATGTTGCCTTCGGGCGCATGGACATACGGCTGGGGCAGTATCTGCTGGATACGGCAGATGATGAGGGCAATGTGACGGTTACCCATCAGGCTATGGCGGCTGAGCTCGGTACAGCACGGGAAGTAGTCAGTCGCCAGCTCAAAGAATTTGAGCGGCGTGGCTGGTTAAAACTGGGGCGGGGCAATATTGAGATTTCTGATCTGCCGGCCCTCAAGAAGCACCTGTCTACGCCACTCTAGGAGCTTGACAGGCTCCTGCTACTTATCCTCTGTGACCTTGTCACATACAGGCCACTGAAACTTTGCAATAATAAGCGTTCTGGCTGATTCAGGGCTTTAAGATCCTTTCAGCAGGAAGGATACGCATTCTCCCAGGAATGTATTTTCATATACCAGCCTCATAAGGCTGACCTATATTATAACTATCAGGAGTGATGAATAATGAGTATCGATAGAATGGTTTTTGCCTTTGCTGGCGCAGTAATTCTTCTTAGTGTTGTATTAACCCAGTACCATAACCCGAACTGGATGTGGCTGACGGTATTTGTCGGTGCTAACCTGTTTCAGTCAGCATTTACCCGTTTTTGCCCATTGGCTAGAATACTGAAAGCATTGGGAGCAAAACCTGGTCAGGCTTTCTAAAGCATAGCAGAGTATGTTGTACTCGAGAGGCGCCGCTGACTGGCGCCTTTTTTATTTCTGCATAGTGGCAGAAGGAGCATATAAATGACGACAATAAGTATCAGTAATATGAAGTGCAACGGCTGTGTGTCCAATGCGCAGAAAGCGCTAGAGGGCTTGCCAGGGCTTGAAAGTGCGGAAATAAACCTACAGCAGGCCAATGCAGTGTTGAGCGGTGACTTTGACCTAACAGAGGCACTCAAGCGCCTGACAGAGGCCGGTTACCCGGCAGAAAAAGCGAGTTAATGACTGAGCAGCACGCTCGTTTGTCTGTCACCGGCATGTCTTGTGCCGGTTGCGTAGGCGCAGTCGAAGACGCCATGTCTGCGGTGCCCGGTATCGAAAAGGTGGTGGTGAATTTTGCAGATCATACCGCCAGCTATTCCGGCGAGGCGGTGGTAGAAGATGTCGTCGAAGCAATAAAGGCTGCCGGCTACGGCGCCGCTGTTATGCGCGGGATTGCCGATGAAGAGGAAAAGGAGACCGCGGAGATAGCTTTTTATCATCAACTGCTGCGCAAAACAGTGGTGGCTGGCATTGTGGCTTTGCCATTATTTCTGGCGGGCATGTTCGGCTGGCTGCCGCCGATAACTACCTCTGGCGGCCAGATATTCTGGCTAATAACAGGCGCTGCCACTCTGGCAGTTATGATTTATTCAGGCGGTCATTTTTACAGCGGTGCACTGAATACCCTGCGTCACCATACTGCCAATATGGACACTTTGATTGCCCTTGGAACAGGGTCAGCATGGCTATTTTCCATCGCGGTAGTTCTATTCCCCAATTTGGTACCCAGTCTTGCACAACACGCCTATTTTGAAGCCGCTCTAGTCATTATTACGCTGGTCAATCTCGGCAATGCACTGGAGATGCGAGCCAGGGGAAAGACATCTGAAGCGATAAAGCGACTGATAGGTCTGCAGCCCCGGACGGCCCGCATTATTCGCGATGGCAGGGAGTTGGATATACCGATTGCTGATGTAGGTCTTGACGAGACGGTACGTGTCCGCCCCGGTGAAAAAATACCGGTCGATGGTGAAATCATAGAGGGTAGTTCCAATATCGATGAATCGATGCTAACGGGAGAACCCCTGCCAGTTTTGCGTAAAATTGGCGACACCGTTATCGGTGGCACGCTCAACAAAAGCGGCAGTTTCCTGTTCACAGCCAGTCACATCGGCAGTGAAACCGTCCTTGCAAGAATCATAGAACTGGTCAGGGATGCACAGAACACCAAGCCTGCCATTGGTCGTCTGGTAGATCGTATTGCCTCGGTATTTGTACCGTCAGTTTTGATCATTGCCATACTGACATTTCTTGTCTGGGGCAATTTCGGCCCCGATCCGAAGGCAGCCTATGCCCTGGTAACCATGATGACGGTACTCATCATCGCCTGCCCCTGTGCCCTGGGCCTGGCCACACCCATTTCAATCATGGCAGGGATTGGCAAGGCAGCCGAGCACGGGGTACTTATACGTAACGGTGAGGCCCTGCAACTGGCAGGTAAACTGACGGTTGTTGTGCTCGACAAGACGGGAACGATTACAGAGGGAAGACCGGAAGTCAGCCAGATCCTGTCCCTGAACGAAACCGAAGAAGGCCTGTTGGCCCTGGCAGCCGGGCTGGAAAAAAACTCCGAGCATCCTCTGGCCGAAGCCGTGATAGAGGCAGCTAAAAAGAGAAATGTTGAGGCAATGGAGATTGAGCAGTTTGAAGCGATTGCAGGCCAGGGTGTTAAGGCTGTTTCCCGTGGGGAAATCGTGTTACTCGGTAATGAGCGCCTGATGCAGGAACATGCTATCAATCTCGATGCCCTTAATGAGCTGCTGGCAGAATCTGCCAGTACCGCTGCAACACCGGTATTATTGGCAAAAGCAGGTGTGTTCACAGGCGCGTTACTGATTGAAGACCAGGTCAAGCCTGATTCCGCTGCAACCATTGCGGCCCTGCACAAACTTAATATCAGGACAATCATGCTCAGTGGTGACCGCCAGGCATCGGCAGAGGCAGTGGCTGCCAGTGTTGGCATAGATGAAGTGGTTGCTGAAGTTTTACCCGATGAAAAAGAACAGCTCATTCGTCAGCTACAGGATGCCGGAGAAAAGGTTGCGATGGTGGGGGATGGTTTGAACGATGCACCGCCACTGGCGCGAGCTGATGTGGGCTTTGCCATCGGCAGTGGAACGGATGTGGCTATTGAAAGTGCCGACATCACCTTGATGGGAGGTTCGATACGCGGTGTTTCCATTGCCATAGAACTTTCTCGCGCGACGGTAAGAAATATCTGGCAGAATCTGTTTGGCGCATTCGTTTACAATAGCGTTGGTATACCCGTTGCAGCAGGAGTCCTCTACCCTGTTAGCGGTTTGTTACTCAATCCCATGGTGGCAGGCGCAGCAATGGCCATGTCTTCTGTGACCGTCGTTAGCAACGCAAATCGATTGCGTTTGTGGAAACCGGAGGGCTGAGGATATGAGCATACTGATGAATCTTGTCGGTTTTTCACTAATCGCGCTGGTCATCTGGTGGTTCTGGCTAAGCAAGCCATGATTGCGAGTTATAGTGAACCGCAATGGTGCAAAGAATACAAAGTTAGAAATATGTTTATATTTCCTTTGTGCCAGTTTGGTGAATAATTATTTTCTTGAGGTTATGAAATGAGTTGGTGGGGAAAACTGGTCGGCGGTGCCTTTGGTTTTATGGTTGGTGGGCCGTTGGGTGCTTTGATTGGCGCGGCAATCGGTCATAATTTTGACTCAGGTCTGAATCTGCAGGCGATTGGTGCTCCGGGTGATCAGGAGCGTGTACAAACTGCATTCTTTACCGCAACCTTTTCCGTCATGGGGCATATCGCCAAGGCAGATGGCCATGTTTCGAGAGATGAGATTAATAATGCGAAACAGGTGATGGCCTCAATGGAGCTGGACGCTGAAATGCAGAAGGTCGCCATCAACCTGTTTCAACAGGGTAAGGCCAGAGATTTTTCACTTGATACTGTTCTCGAGCAGTTCCGGCGAGAATGCCATCGCCGTCAACATCTGATTCGTCTCTTCATAGAGATCCAGTTGCAGGCTGCCTATGCCGATGGCGTGATGCACCCGAAAGAGCGTACTTTGCTGCTGCATATCTGTCGCCAACTGGGCATATCTCCGGATGAGTTCGATGTACTGGCCGGGGCTGCAGGCGCGGAGAGGAACTATGGTGGTGTAGCTGGACGGAATAGCATGAGTCTTGATGATGCCTATGCCGTTCTCGAAATCAGTCGCAACAGTAATGAGCGGGACGTCAAAAGGGCCTATCGCAGAATGATGTCGCGTCATCACCCGGATAAGCTGGTTGCCAAAGGGCTGCCAGAAGAAATGATGAAGATTGCGACCGAAAAAACGCAGGAGATTCAGGCAGCCTACGAAGTGATTAAAGAATCACGATAGCATGTGTCAACACTAGAGAATTCCTATGACGCTTGCCGAATTAGAAAATTATGCAATGAACATTACCCTGACCATCTTCATGTTATGGATGGCCGCTATAATCTGGAAACTGGGCAAAGAGTCAGGGGGCGGTAAATGGGCATATATCGCCTTATCATTAGCGCTAGGACTTGGTTTTGTCGGTTTTATTGCGAAGATAATACTGGTTGAGTTTGTGCTGGATATAGGTTGAATGAATAAAGTTTAAGGTTTCAAGTTTCAAGATAAAATACTGGCAGCAGGAAATATTGTCATTTAGAACCGTGAAGAATATTCATTTGACCTGACGAAAAGTGGCTACATCATTTGATCGAAACTTGAAACTTGAAACTTGAAACTTGAAACTTTCTTTTGCATTACAAACCCTTCAACCAGGTACTGACTTCATTGATCAGTGCTTCATCCTGACCATCGAAAAAATGATCCGCCCCGGGCACCATTTTTTGCATGGAGTTCGGGCTGGAAGCAGGATTTTTTCTGCTCTCGATAGATTGCTTTCTGGCATTGGCACTGCCTAAAACACTTTTCAGGTCGTTTTCACCATAGAGATCGAGTACCGGCACATGGACAGACTTTAGTAACATCACATTATTCATCTCATTGTGCTTTCCACCTCCGCTCATGCCGATGCCGACAAAACCTGTAACAAGGCCTGGCTGATTGTTGGCGAGATAGTAGGTACCCATGGCTGCACCGAGAGAATGGCTGATAATTACGATGCGTTTTGCTCCGTTTTGTTTAAGAAAATTTACTCCTGCATCGATTCTCCCCGGGACTTCTTTAAACAGCGGCGCATAGTCCTCATAACCAACACCATTAGCAAGGACTGGCATTTGCAGCGACAATGTGGCCCAGCCATTTTCTGGTAATCTTAAACGTAATGGCCGGATCACCTGGTCCCAGTCAGGGTGGACACCCAGTCCATGCAGGAGAATGGCCGCATCGCCTGTGTTGTTAATTGATGATGGGGTATAGATGGCAAGAAAATCCAGTTCACCATCTTTTAGCGAAACAGCCTCGCCGTCAAAGATGGCGTCAACAATCTGTTCAGCCCAGCGTTTTTCCTTGGCCAGGTCAGATGCCTGGGAAATGGGGGTGGTTAAAAGTAGAATGATGATGAAAATTTTGCGGCAGTGATTAATCATATTTGTACCTTTTATTGATAAACTCCATGTATATTACCTGTTTCTAAACCATCATGGTTTTGCTATCTTTCCTGTTATCTTAAGCAGGGCTCTACTGCATGCCCGAATAATCAATATATTTTCCCATGTCAGATCATTCCACGCCAGAATCCATCAGTACTACGATCAGTGAAGAAGAACTGAGCCGCATAGAAGAGATGGCGGCAGCGATTTCATGCCCAATGCCGGTCAGTGCAGACGAAAAAACACTGTTGATGAACGAGATTAGCCAGCTACTGGAGCAGCAGAATGCTGTGCTTATAGCGCATTATTATGTTGATGCTGACCTGCAGGAGCTGGCACTGAAAACCGGTGGCCATGTTGCCGACTCACTGGAAATGGCACGCTTTGGGCATGATCATCCAGCACAAACACTGGTAGTGGCAGGCGTACGCTTCATGGGAGAAACTGCCAAAATTCTTAATCCGGAAAAGCGTGTAGTGATGGTTGAAGATAAAGCCACCTGTTCACTTGATCTGTCCTGCCCGATTGAACGCTTTAGCAAGTTTTGTGATGCTCATCCTGACCGCCGGGTCGTAGTGTATGCCAATACCAGTGCTGAAATAAAGGCCCGCTCTGACTGGGTTGTTACATCCGGCATAGCACTGGATATCGTGAGTCATCTGCATGCTCAGGGAGAAAAAATAATCTGGGCGCCGGATCGGCACCTGGGTGATTATATTCAGCACCAGACCGATGCAGATATGCTTCTCTGGGGTGGTGTTTGCGTGGTACACGATGAATACCGCAGTAAAGAATTAATGCTAATGAAAGAGCAGATGCCAGATGCCATGGTGCTGGTGCACCCGGAATCGCCACGTTCAATCATACAGCTTGCTGATGTGGTGGGTTCAACTACCGGCTTGATTAATGCAGTGAAGCAAAGTGATGCAAAACGCTTTATCGTCGCTACGGATCGTGGCATCTTTTACAAAATGCGTTCTGTTGCCGGTGATAAAGAGCTATTCGAGGCTCCCACAGCAGGAAAAGGCGCAAGCTGTGTTTCCTGCGGGCATTGTCCCTGGATGGCTATTAATACCCTGCATAAATTACGTGAAATTCTTGTAAATGGCGGTAAAACCATAGAAATTGATAGTAAAATCATAGAAAAGGCGCTTATTCCTATACGGCGCATGCTTAATTTTGCTAATCAGCGTGAAGTGGATATGAAAGTCCGGGGAGACGCCTGACCGGACTGTTAATACTGACGGTAATCTCCGGACGCCGACGTTCTGTTATAATCCAGAACTGTCTGAAACATTTCAACATATTTACTGCTCTAAACGACAAGAAGTGCTAGTCAGTAGACGAAAGAGGGATCGGCATGGCTGAAAAAGAAACGGTAACAATTACTGATAATCGAACCAATACCAAAGTTGACCTGCCTATCAAGACAGGAACACATGGCCCGGATGTCTTTGATATTCGCAGTATGTATGGAAACCTGGGTATGTTTACCTATGATCCGGGGTTTGTTTCGACTGCTACCTGCAGCAGCTTCATCACCTATATCGATGGCGATGAAGGCATATTGCTGTATCGTGGTTACCCGATTGAACAGCTGGCCGAAAAAAGCAGTTATATTGAAGTCTGCTATCTGCTGTTAAATGGCGAGCTTCCTTCAGAGATACAGCTCGCTAACTTCACTGCCAACATTACCCGTCATACCATGGTGCATGAAGGCATGCGTCGCTTCTACAGCGGCTTTCGTCATGATGCCCACCCGATGGCCTTTATGCTGGGCTCCGTTGGCGCCATGTCGTCCTTCTATCATGACTCGACTGATGTCACCAATCCTCGCCATCGGGAGATTTCTGCCCACAGGCTGATCGCAAAAATGCCGACACTGGCGGCAGACAGCTACAAGTATTCGATGGGATTACCGTTCAATTTCCCGAAGAACAAACTGGATTATTCAGAAAACTTTCTGTACATGATGTTTGCTCTGCCTACGGAAGAGTATGTAGTCAATCCGATACATGCGCGAGCATTGAACCTTATTTTGATCCTGCATGCTGATCACGAGCAGAATGCCAGTACCTCTTCAGTCAGGCTGGCCAGTTCGTCGGGTGCCAACCCATTTGCCAGTGTCTGTGCCGGTATTGCATCATTGTGGGGGCCGGCACACGGCGGCGCCAATGAGGCGGTAATCAGGACGCTTGAAGAGATAGGCGAAGCAAAAAACATCCCAAAATTTGTTGCGCGTGCAAAAGACAAGGATGATGACTATCGCCTGATGGGCTTTGGTCATCGGATTTATAAAAACTTCGACCCGCGTGCCATGCTGATCAGGGATGCATGCCATGATCTACTTGAAGATATGGGAGAGTACGACGACCCGTTGTTTGAGATAGCACTGGAGCTTGAACGAATTGCGCTGGAAGATGATTATTTCAAGGAACGTAAACTCTACCCGAACGTTGATTTTTACTCGGGCATCATCATGCGTGCTATGGGCATACCGATAAACATGTTTACTGTCGTCTTCGCCATGGCGCGTACCGTCGGCTGGATTGCGCAATGGATGGAAATGATGGATGACCCGGAGCAGCGCATCGGGCGTCCGCGTCAATTATATGTCGGTAAGGCCCAAAGAGATTACGTGCCTCTTGTAGACAGAGATTGAATAGAGAATGAATGCCCTGCTGTCCTTTCTGGGTATAGAGATTACACCTGTCAGCCACGCCGAAAAAATAATTTCTGGTATCGGTGGCTTTGCAGGTATTTATGCAATTTTTCTGGTAAGCAATATATTCTTACCCATTGGCTCGGCTGCATTAGTTGTCGCATCTATGGGGGCCTCAGCTGTCTTGCTGTTTGCTGTACCCCATGGTCCTTTGTCACAACCCTGGTCAGTGTTCGCTGGACACATGGTATCGGCAGTGATTGGCGTAAGCTGTGTGATATGGATACCTGATCTATTTGTAGCAGCGGCTGTTGCAGTGGGGCTGGCAATCGGGGTCATGTATTACATAAGAGCAATTCATCCACCGGGTGGTGCTACAGCATTAAGTGCCGTAGTGGGTGGTGCAGATGTGCATGCACTCGGTTATCAGTTTGTGTTTACGCCAATATTGTTGAACGTAATGGTGATCCTTGCTGTTGCTATTCTCTTTAATGCCCCCTTTTCCTGGCGCCGTTACCCTGCCTGGTTCAAAAAAGTGCCTGACAATGACCCTTATGATCAAATATCCCACGCTGACCTGGTTTATGCCTTAAGCGAGGTCAACTCCTATGTTGATATTTCCGAACAGGATCTGCTGCGTATATATAACCTCGCTACCTCACGTTCAATCGAAGCGGAGCATCTGCACATTTCTCAAATCAGGCTCTGGCACTACTACAGTGATGGCGCCGCAGCTGATGACTGGACTATCCGCCAGCTGGTGGATGAAGATGACGATGGGAACAATATCATCTACAAAACCATAGTCGGGCCCGGGGTTCGCAGTTCCGGACATGTGACAAGGAAAGAGTTTGCTGCCTGGGCCGAATATGAGGTCGAGCTTGTCGATGGAAAATGGCAGCGGGTGTTTCACTAGAAAATAGAAATGTATTACATATTACGTTTTATGATTTACGTAAACCGTATCTTTTTCCTGAATATTTAATTGAATATTCAGAATTCATGGCGTATGATTATTTTTCCCTTTCTTTTTCAGGAAAAGAATAATGACGGAATCTCAACAGCAGACAGATAAAATCAGGGCCGAGATCCTTGATGCCGCACAGGAACGTTTCAGGCGCTATGGTTATGGAAAAACCACCATGGCTGAAATTGCTGAAGATGTGAATATGTCTGCCGCTAATCTGTACCGTTATTTTCGTAACAAGCAGGATATTGCCGTCGAATGCGCAAGTCAGTGCATGGTAGATCTGCATTCATTACTGGAGAATGTAGTTCATCTGCCCAACTTAAATGCTATACAGCGTTTGCATATGTTTGTGCAGACGGCGTTGCGTTACAACTTTGAGATGATGCACGATGCACCGCGTCTTAATGAGCTGGTGGAAAATATCACAACAAATCATCCACAGCTTATTCATCAAAGAAATCAGAAAATCGAAGGCCTGGTAGCCACTATTCTTCAACAGGGCATTGCTGATGAGGAGTTTCTCGTCGATGATGTAATCAAAACAGCCGCGGCAGTAGTTAAGGCCACTGTTTTGTTCTCAACACCCTTTTTTATGCAACTCTATTCCATTGAACAATTTGAAAAGATGGCTGTTGATGTTGTCACCCTTGTAATCAATGGTCTCAGGAAATAAACAATAACGCACTGGATTCTCGCCGGGACAAAATTATGCATAACTTTGAAAAAAGATTTGGTGAGCTGGTTATCCAGTATCGCTGGCTGGTAATTATCGGCTGTTTGCTGCTGGTTGGACTCATGGCAAGTGGTGGTAAACACCTGTCAATGACGACCAACTACCGGGTGTTCTTCAGTGAAGATAATCCGCAACGTATGGCTTTCGAGGCACTGGAAGATACCTACGCAAAGAATGACAACGTCATGTTCGTTATTGCACCGGATGACGGCGTGGTGTTCTCACAACGCGTGATGGAAGCTGTTTATGAACTGACCGACAGGGCCTGGCAGACGCCTTATTCATCCCGCGTGGATTCCCTGACCAATTACCAGCATACCGAGGCTGAAGGTGATGATTTGCTGGTAGAGGACCTGGTTGAAGACCCCGCTGCGTTGACAGCTGAGCGACTGGCTTACATCAAGGATGTAGCCGTCAACGAACCGTTGCTTGTACACCGCCTGGTTTCCGACCGGGCGCATGTTACTGCAGTAAATGTCACGCTACAGCTACCGGGAATTGATGAAACCACCGAAACGCCCGAAGTCGTGGCACATGCACGTAAGCTGGCCGCAGAAATACAGGCAAAATATCCGTTCCTGAAGATCTATATGACCGGCATGGTGATGATGAACAATGGCTTCTCCGAGGCATCATTAAACGACATGCAGTCGCTGATACCGTTAAGCTTCTTGGTCATGATGATTATGTTATTTTTGATGATACGTGGCTTTGCCGGCACGGTATTAACCATGGTAGTCATAATTCTTTCTGTCATATCCGCGATGGGTGCAGGTGGCCATATTGGTTATCCTATTACACCGCCGAGTGCGACCGCACCAACTGTTATATTAACCGTAGCCATCGCCAACTCGGTGCATGTACTGGTAACGTTCTATCACAATATGCGGGAAGGCATGGAAAAGATTGCCGCCATGGTAGAAAGCCTGCGCGTTAATTTGCAACCGGTGTTCCTGACCAGCCTGACGACATCGATTGGCTTCCTGAGCATGAACTTTTCTGACGTGCCGCCCTTTAATCACCTCGGCAACTTTGTCGCCATCGGTGTGATGATGTCATTCCTGCTGGCTGTTACCTTCCTGCCAGCTGTGATCAGTTTGTTGCCAGTCAAAGTTCGAGTGCATCACGAGAAAGGTGACAGGCTGATGATCTGGCTTGGTGACTACGTTGTCAACAACCGTCGTAAACTATTGCCCGGCATGACCCTGTTAGTCGTTTTGCTAATATCGTTCCTGCCGCGCAATGAACTTAATGACGTGTTTGTCGAATACTTCGATGAAACCATTCCTTTCCGTCAGGCGACTGATTTTACGGTTGAGAACCTGACCGGTATGTATCTAATCGATTTCTCTGTCGAGTCAGCGGAACCAGGTGGCATTAGTGACCCTGAATTTCTGCAGGAGCTTGAGGACTTTGCCAACTGGTTCCGTGCACAGCCAGAGACGTTGCATGTCAATGTGTTTACCGACATCATGAAGCGCCTGAACAGGAACATGCATGGCGATAATGATAAAATGTATCGTCTGCCAGACGGGCGTAACCTGGCTGCTCAGTATTTATTGATGTATGAGATGTCCTTGCCATACGGACTGGATCTTAACAACCAGATCAATGTTGATAAATCAGCAACACGCATGGTGGTGACATTGCAGACCCTGTCTACCAACCAGCTGATTGCCCTGGAGCAGCGATCAGACAAGTGGATTGCAGAGAATGCGAAATACATCAAGGCAGCAGCAGCCAGTGGGCCGACCATGATGTTTGCGCATATCGGCAAGCGCAATATCATCAGCATGCTTGGTGGCACCACCATCGCCCTGGTATTGATTTCGCTTATCATGATCATCGCCTTGCGATCTTTCAAGCTGGGTCTGACCAGCATGGTGCCTAACCTCGTTCCTGCTGCGATGGGCTTTGGCATCTGGGGAATTTTTGTAGGTGAAGTTGGACTGGGCTTGTCCGTGGTTACCAGCATGACTCTGGGTATCGTCGTCGATGACACAGTGCATTACATGAGTAAATACCAGCGTGCCCGTGTTGAAAAGGGCTACGATGCTGAGCAGGCGGTGCGTTATGCCTTTACCAGTGTAGGGCGTGCGCTGCTGGTGACATCGGTCGTTCTTATTGCCGGCTTTCTGGTGCTGTCTTTCTCTGCATTCAAATTGAATTCTGACATGGGATTGCTGACGGCCCTGGTTATTGCGCTGGCCCTGATTGCCGACTTCCTGTTATTACCACCATTGCTAATGAAAATAGATGGAGATCAAAATGAAAAAAATACTGCTATTAGCTCTACTTAGCTTATCAGTTACTTCCGCCTGGGCGCTCACGGCAGAAGAAAAAGGCCTGCAAATTGCACAGAAAGCCGATGAGCTGGATAGCGGCTGGGGAGACCAGAAACAGATACTTGAAATGATCCTGCGTAACAAACAGGGGAAAGAGAGTAGTCGGAAAATTCGCGGCCGTGCACTGGAAGTCATCGGCGATGGCGATAAATCGATGTCTATTTTTGATACCCCGGCTGATGTCAAGGGGACCGCGTTTTTAAGTTTTACCCATGTCAATAAACCGGATGACCAGTGGCTGTATCTGCCGGCCCTGAAGCGCGTGAAACGAATTGCTTCAAAAAATAAATCCGGGCCATTCATGGGCAGTGAATTTGCCTTCGAAGATATGTCATCTCAGGAAGTAGACAAATATACCTACAGGTGGTTAAGGGATGAAAAGCTGGACGGCAAGGATGTTTATGTTCTTGAACGTGTGCCGGTAGATAAACACTCAGGGTACACGAGACAGATAGTCTGGGGTGACAAGGTAATCTATCAACCATTAAAGGTAGAGTTTTATGACCGCAAGAATGCCTTACTGAAGACGCTGGTGCTGATCGATTACAAGCAGTATCTGGGTAAATACTGGCGTCCTGACCGGATGCTGATGAACAATCACCAGAACGGAAAAAGCACGCTGTTGAAGTTTTCCAACTATAGCTTCAATAATGGCTTCACCGATCGTGATTTTGACCGTAACTCTCTGAAACGGGCGCGTTAATGATGAAGGGCTGCTCTATTAATCCATGAATAACCATCTTGAGTCACAATCTGGTGTATCCAGAATTAACAGAGATGCCCTTAATGCCCTGCAGCTTTTAGCAGGTGTCTTGTTGGTGGTTTTGGCAACACCGGCACAGTCTGTCAGCTGGAGGGGTAATGTTACGGTGCAGGAGAGGTTGTTCCTGCAGGACCCGGCAGACCCCAGGCAGCATGGCAAAAATTTCTCTGTCGCGGCACAACCTGAAATGTATCATGAGTGGGCAGATGGCAAGCAGAACATAAGCTTTATCCCCTTTGTTCGACTGGATCAGGGCGATGATGAACGCACACATGCTGATATCAGGGAATTGTCATGGTCGAAAATTGCCAGGGACTATGAATGGACGGTGGGCCTCAGCAAGGTTTACTGGGGCGTCACCGAGGCACAGCACCTGGTCGATATTATCAATCAGACCGATCTGGTTGAGGACTTCGATCGAGAAGAGAAGCTTGGCCAGCCCATGGTCAAGCTTGCGCTTATCCGCAACTGGGGGACCGTTGATCTGTTTGTGCTGCCCGGTTTCCGTGAGCGCACCTTTGCAGGTGTTAAAGGTCGCCCCCGTGTTATTCCCCGCGTCGAGAAAGACCTGACCAGTTACGAGTCAACCCAGGAAGATAAACATGTCGACCTGGCCGCCAGATGGTCGCATGCCGTCGGTGATATGGATATTGGCCTGTCATGGTTTCATGGCACCAGCAGAGAGCCTCTGTTATCACCCGCCCAATATAATGGAGAGATTGTTCTGCAACCGTTTTACCAGATCATAGACCAGGCAGGCCTTGATGTGCAGCTGACCAGAGGCAGCTGGTTGTGGAAGCTGGAAGCCATCAGCCTCAATGGCAATTATGAAAAATACCAGCGTGCCACTGGGGGTTTCGAATACACTTTTTATGGGCTTGCTGGCAGCGCTGCAGACCTGGGGCTGGTAACGGAATACCTCTATGACTCCCGTGGTGAACTGGCCACTACCCCGTTTGAGGATGATTTCATGCTGGGGCTCAGGCTGACCCTGAATGATGAACAGAGTACC
>JAYEGM010000201.1:0-2229 GCA_034659075.1 Pseudomonadota bacterium | reverse complement strand
GATCAAGCAAAAGGGGATTGTTTACGTAGGTCTTGATGCCCTGACTGATACAACCGTGGCCAGTGCAGTCGGCAACTCCATGTTTGCTGATCTGGTGTCAGTCGCCGGGTATATCTACAAACACGGGGTGGAAGGTGACAACGCTGATACACCGCCTACAATCTCCATGCACGCCGATGAATTCAATGAACTGATTGGTGATGAGTTCATCCCGCTATTGAACAAGGCAGGCGGTGCAGGGTTTCAGGTCACTGCTTACACTCAGACCTGGTCAGATGTGGAGGCACGCCTCGGCAACCGAGCTAGAGCAGGGCAGGTTGCTGGTAATTTCAATACGCTAATTATGCTTCGGGTCAAAGAACTGGCCACAGCAGAAATGCTCACAGAGCAATTGCCGAAAGTAGAAGTGTTTACCCTGATGAGTGTTTCCGGGGTAGATGATTCATCTGATCCAGGATCCGGTGTTGATTTCAAATCCCGTAACGAGGATCGTATCAGCGTCTCCGAAGTACCGCTACTCACCCCTGCAGAACTAGTCATCTTACCAAAAGGCCAAGCCTTTGCACTACTGGAAGGTGGCCAACTCTGGAAGATACGTATGCCATTGCCAGCAGCTGATTCTGATATGCCGGAAAACCTTTCCGAGATCGCTAATGAAATGGAAAGAACATACATCACCAACGACCACTGGTACCGAGTACAGGATTCCTGGTGGACAGGGATAACTGAAGTCACAGAAACCACAGATGTAGTCGAAGCCTAACATGGCAGAATCGACACAAGATCCGCGCCGGAGAGTTGTACAGGAAGGGCTGATTTCAAAAAGCCTGACAACCATAGCGAAGATCATTCAATGGCTATTTCTTTCACTTTTATTCTCAATGATTATTGAATGGGCTGGCATGGTGCTTTGGTGGCCGGACGAGGGTGTCGAACACAGCCGAAATATGCTCACCAAAGAAACCAGTTATCTCGAAACTGATTTTCGAAGAAGCGTAATAACGTCAGATCCTGCACAGTTTGCCAAGCAAATCGCCGACAACACCTATCATTACCTGTTCGAGGTAACAAGATTTGTTGATTTCATACGCTGGATTTCACCAGCACCTGGTTTAAATGAAGAGGGAATCAGGACTACCCTGCACAAGGTCTACCTGCCGATTGCAGATTTTGTGATTGCCACCATGCAGATCACTCAGGTGTTCTCTGTTCGACTTGCGATTCTAACCCTGGCAATGCCTGTCTTTTTACTGTTCAGCCTGGTAGCACTAGTCGATGGACTGGTGCAGCGTGATCTACGTCGGTGGGGTGGAGGTAGGGAGAGTTCGTTCGTTTACCATTACGCAAAGAAGGCCGCTTTTCCGTTGATTATATTGACGTGGGTAACTTACCTCGCGTTACCATTCAGCCTACATCCAACATTTGTTGTCCTGCCGTTTGCAGTGGTGTTTGCACTAACTGTATCGGTGACGGCGAGTACCTTCAAGAAATACCTTTGAGTCACATGACCCCGTTGCATAATGAGATCGTTTCTGGAGAGCAGTAGTCGAGATTAACGAGGATTATTCAATTACAACTTGCCGTTGACATAGATGCATTTACACCAGAATTGTTATTAACATACATTGAATGATAGGTAACTATCAGCCACAACCGGGACTTCATTGATGCGCGTCAAAACTTCCGCTTCATACTCACAGCACTCAGTCACAAAAGTAGGAAATCAGTGTGCTTCACTCAGGTACATCTATAATACCTTCTGTAGAAGTTCCAGGAACTGTTTTTGTTCTGACGCATCTAGTGGTGACAACAGCTTCTCATTTATATTGCCAACAGTTTTAAAAAGTTTCGGGCCAATTTTATGTCCCTGACCCGTCAGGTGGATACGGTAGCTCCGCCTTGATCTCTCGTCTTTACGGCGCTCCACAATCTGCATTACCTCTAGAGCATCGATGTTGCGAGTCGTGGCATAGCCAGGCATAACTATTTTGCTGCCGATTTCAGCTTGAGTGAGACCCTCTTCCTCCAACAGCGTCATAAGGACAGCGAACTGGCCAAGATTTAGACCCAGCTGCTGGAGTTCCTTGGTCATATCCGAATCCAGTCTGCCGCATAGCATCTTCAACATCCAGCCAATACTGTTTTCCCGTACTTTCTGAGCTGTGGGTTTCATTTTTGCAGGTTTGTTCATATCTCGATAATGCCACAATCTTAGAAAATATAAAACAA
>JAYEGM010000200.1:0-9264 GCA_034659075.1 Pseudomonadota bacterium | reverse complement strand
TTATTGCACCTAA
The DNA here is from genome assembly GCA_034659075.1 of Pseudomonadota bacterium. Lineage (GTDB taxonomy): Bacteria > Pseudomonadota > Gammaproteobacteria > BMS3Bbin11 > BMS3Bbin11 > BMS3Bbin11. The sequence goes on along the minus strand of JAYEGM010000200.1, from coordinate 9,251 downwards.
GATTGCAGGCACGGTGTTTCTAATATCGTTTTCTTCTTTCATGTATTAATTTCCCGGGTTATGTCTGGTGAGCAATTTAAAGACATACTCAGGTCTCTTTCTCATAGCACCTGGAGAAAAATTATATTTTATGTTTCAAATACGGTCTTGACGTAACACGCCAATCGTTTGACGCAAAACATCCCGAAGTGACGAATCACAACGGGATGTTTTGCGGTGGCTGTACCTGATGCCAATCCAGAAAAATGGGAATTATTTCCGATCAGTTGAACCCGCAGTCAGTAGCAGATATTTGAGACAGGCAGCCAGCGTTGCGATGCTCCTCTCATGTATCTTTATTCAATTAATTTTCAGAATGTAATGACCCTACACACAAAGGAGGTTTTTGAAGAAGCTGATATAAGTCAAAGAACAAGATATAAAAATAAGGATAATTAATAGTTGTGTATAATAAGTATCTCAGCTGTAAGCTATGCTTTTTACGAAAAGAGAATTGAAATTTGGATAACTCATCATCCACAAGCAGGAAAACATTAATCGCTTTTGCCCTGATTGCAGGAATTTCTGCCGCTGGGTTTATGGGGTTTTTTATGTACAAGATGGTTTCCCTGATGGAAGATATGACGGGTCATGTATCTGATATGTCCACCAGTATGTCCTCTATGAATAAGGTAATGATTCATCTGGGACAGGATGTGCATCTTATGCAGAATCAAATGACAGATATCTCCTTGCGGATTATGCTTATGGATAACCATATGTTCGCGATGAATAGAACTATTTCAACAATTCAGACACGATTGGCGGATACTTTGGGTCACATGACAGAGGATTTGAGCGTGATGAAGGATGATGTCCATGGTTTATCACAGTCTATTAATTTGATGTCCTTTGATGTACATAATATGAGCCAGGACATGCACCGCATGGGGTACGATATATATAGGGGTAGCAGCTCTTTTACTTCTCCTCCTTCATTTCTACGCAACATGATGAACCCCCGTTAGAAATAGCCTTACTGGACAGAAATGAAAATGAACTATTTCAAAGCAATCAATATAACCACAAATCTGTTAATTCTGTTGTTGCTCTCCAGCGTTGTTCCTGCACAGGCTAATGACATGGAACTTGAAGAGTTTGCCATGCAGAGCCGTAAAAATGCTGCAGATTTTATATCCGCGTTGAAACGGACACGCAGTCTTGAAATTGAAACTGTTGGGCTGTTTTCAACTTTAGAAACTTGCAGACATCACGCGCCGCAGCTCTATTTTGAATATTCAGTTAAAAATAACATAATGATACGCCGTGTCAGCCTTGCACCACGTAACCCTGTTACCGGCGGTGCCGATGCCTGGGAACAGGCAGGACTTCTTAAAATGCAGAAAATGCTTAAGGAGGGTGGTAAGGCCAATGAGATGGAGATCGTTGAACTGGTACAGGAACCCGCCGAAGAATACTACCGCTATTTAAAACCCATTGTTGCTGAACCAGATTGTCTGAAATGTCATGGCACTGAAAAAGACATAAGCAAAGAAGCCGCTGACGCAATCAAACTCTTTTACCCGAAAGATAGAGCAACCGGTTATATAGACTGTGATCTGGTGGGCGCGGTTTCTATAAAAAGAGCAAAAGGAGTTGCCCCACCACCCGAACATTAGACAGTATGTCATCTGCCTTTTGTGATCTTTTTGTTGCAGCTGAAGCATTCAGGTATCCGACAATGTTGACCGTGTTGGGTCGGTATCAGATATCGGAGGCCCAGGTTATTCAGGATTTGTTATCAACCCGCTGCCGTAGTTTTTGACTGGGTCTGAAGCCTGGAATGTACTTGTCGGGGACATGCACGGAACTGCCCGTTTTGGGGTTTCTGCCAATGCGAGCCTTGCGATAATGCAAGGTAAAACTGCCGAAGCCACGCACTTCGATGCGCTCTCCTCGTGACAGGGCATTGGCCATGCTCTCAAGTATCACCATTAGGCCGAGTTGAACGTCATGATAGGTAAGCAGGTTATGATCTTGATCTGTGGTGAGTTGTTCTATTAGCTCGGATTTTGTCATGGTATTTGCGGGTGCGGCTGTTCCCTATCTCCTTTTTCAATAGTTGCTCCTTGAGCTTCTACCCTTGTTCTGATGCCTTATATACGTTTCTATTCTGGCGGTTCATCACGTATTATTTTGCCGGGTACTATGCTGAGTGAGACGCCATCATTCAATGGCATCGCTCAGAGTCTCAGAAGTGTCGATAGGTGGCCAATTCAAAATTGGCTCCTGTGCGAATTTCAGAATACACTTGTTGCAATACTCTCTGGTCGTACATGGAATCACTACCGAGGGTATCCACCATTGCATCGTAAGTTGCCTGGTGTTGGCTATCCATGAAGACTGATTTTAGACCGTCAACGTCTTCTTCCAGCCATTTCTCAGTCAGAAAGGCATAAATTGATGTTTTCATTCCCGGTCTCCATCTGCGAAGTTTTCATGTTTGATTTTTTCGTAGATTTCTTCCCGGTGTACCGATACCTCTTTTGGGGCATTTATCCCAATGCGGACTTGATTGCCCTTGATCCCAAGCACAATTATCTGAATCTCATCACCAATATTTAACTTTTCACCTATATGTCTTGTTAATATAAGCATGCTTTCATCTCCTTGATTTTTCAGCTATTAAGGCTCTTCCGTTAAGCTTTCGCCTTCCTGATCAAGATAATCAACTTCTTCGATTAACTTAAATCACTTTAAAAATTAGCAGAAAAATACCGTTCGTCAAGATAAATGGTCTTTTTTGTACCGTTCGTCGTGACTAACGGTCTTTATTTATTGACGAACGGTATTTTTAGGCTACCTTTATACAAAAGCAGTAAATCTTAAACAATAAAAATATTTGATATAAAACCCAGGAAAAAAATGATGTTTAATCGTAAAAAAATTAAAGAACAAAGCAATTTCAGTGAGTTTATCGTACAGAAGACAAGGCTGTTCCATTCACAAGTAATGCATGTGCTGTACCGCGATCATGGGTATTACTTCAGTAAAAATATGTGCTGAATTCTGATCCTGATACACGTTGCAAAGTGTGCGGAATCTGCCTGTCGGAATATCGTGGCCAGAGAAAGTTTGAAGAAACGATGACTCTGGTTGTAGTCGATGGAAAGAAGAATACAGGTAAGTGTTCCGTTTCTTTGCGTTAAATTTCCCCTGATGCCTGCCTCCATTCAATCGGGCAGGCATTCAAAATTACTGGAAAACGAACATCATGGAAATCATGGAAGAAAAGAAAACAAATTCACTTCTGGATGACCTGGTACGAGCAGAAAAGCTGCAGTTACTTTACCATCAATCCTACCCGGCCATTTTCGCCAGTCTGCTTAACAGTATACTGCTCGCTGCAATTCTATGGCCTGTGCAACGGAAGGAAGTACTGATTAGCTGGGTTTTTATCCTTGCGTGTACCGCAGTTGTTCGGATTATTCTGTTCAATTCCTACAATCGTATAAAGCCTCAGGGTGAGGACGTATTGGCCTGGGAAAAGCCATATTTTTTAACCCTGCTCCTGTCATCAATTACCTGGGGCATCGGTGCTGTGTACATCATGCCCATCGGCTCTCAGCTTCATCAGGTAGTAATATATTATTTTTTGATGGGTATGTCAGGTGGAGCTATTTCAGTCTACTCAGCCAATCGCAGCATGACATTGATTACAATTGCCTGTCTTTTGTTACCAGTAACTGGCTGGTTTCTCATACAGGGTAATCTGCTGCCGGTGGGATTAGCGATAGGTGCTGTTATCTTCTTTGTCTCTGCCATTCGCGCAGGAAAAATTCTGTCGCTGAAATTGAACCAAAGCTTTATGCTGACCCATGAGCTCAAAGATGCGAAGGAAACTGCAGAAGCCCGGGCTCTGATGGACGAGTTATCCGGACTTAATAACCGTCGTGCTTTTTATGATAAGGGAAGACTGTTAGTTGACTACTATCAGCGGCATGATGCTGTACTTTCGGTCATCGTCATGGACCTTGATCACTTTAAGAAAATCAACGATAAGTTTGGCCATGCTGCGGGGGACGCAACGATAAGGCAAGTTGGGCATATTCTGCAGCAAGTGATACGTAAATCTGACCTGTGCGCAAGGATCGGCGGTGAGGAATTTGGAATATTGCTGACGACTTCAGTGAATGACGGGGCCGCACAGCTTGCGGAGAAGTTGCGCCAGATGATTGCCGGGACACCGATTGTATTTGATGGCGAAGATTTTTCCGTTAGTGCCAGCTTTGGCGTCGCAGTCGGCAATGCAGATCTCGAAACACTCTTGAAGCGAGCAGATGCTGCCCTGTATAAAGCCAAGGATGCGGGTCGAAACCGTGTTATCTCTGACGGGTGCGTTGCAGAAGAGATGCAGGGTTGTATATGCAAAGCGACAGTTACCCCTGCTCGGCTAAGAGCAGTTTGAGTTATTCATATACGTATTCTAAATGACCGTTATGGGTGGCGGGTTCAACTGATCGGCGCAACATTGACTATTGCTGATAGCAGGAATTTGTTATGTAGAAAAGCTCTGACTCAGCTATCATGCTGTCAGATCAATACTGTTTAAACCCTGATCGCATTACAGAAACAGGTGTTTGTATCTGAAGAGGCTGCAAACTAACTATATGGCAAAGCCTGAAATCTACATCGAAAATGTATTATTCAGAAAAGTTTAATAGCATCAGTCACCTCGTTGGCGCCGTTCTGGCCATCATGGGTCTGGGGGCACTAATCACTGTTGCTATTCAACAAAAGGAACTCCTGCTTTTTATTGGTTTCCTTACTTTTGGCCTGACACTGGTGATGCTTTACAGCGTCTCGACTTTATACCACAGCTTTAAAAAACCCTTTGTAAAACGAGTATTCCAGCGACTTGATCATATTGCGATTTACCTGTTAATCGCAGGCACCTATACGCCATTCATGCTGGTTACGCTGATTGACAGTAATGGAATATGGATTTTAATTTCCGTATGGGTATTAGCCATCATTGGGATCATGCTTGAGCTGTCTGTTAAAAATCGTATTGAGGCACTACAAGTTGTTATTTACCTGATTATGGGCTGGCTGGTCGTGATTGACTTTGATGCATTAAATGCGGCATTGCCGGAAATGGGTATATATTTATTATCGGCGGGCGGGCTGGCCTATACATTCGGTATTGTTTTTTATGCTTTAGGTCACAAGGACATGCTAAAGCATTCCCATGGTATTTGGCATTTATTTGTTCTGGCAGGTTCGTTTTTTCATTTTCTGGCTATTATTATTTATGTGAGATAGTGGAAACGATAGCCCTTCGTTTTTGTAATCATTAATGTATGTTCATGCCGATTGTGACCTATCGCAATGAACAGTATTGTTAGATTACATGCTGCCTTCTACCGGGCTTTTTTCTTTAAGTTTTCTTTTTTCTTCTTTAATTTCAGTTTTTAAGAAGTCAGCAATACGTGTTTCGAGCCAGTAGCTAGTGTGGTTGAATGCGGGCTGGAAAAAGCCAACATGACCGCCATTCGGGCTGAGTTCGAGTTTGATGGACTGGTTTCCATCAATATTGACTGGAATCACGCGGCTATCCATGAACGGATCGTCCAGCGCATGCAGTAAAAGGGCTGGAATCTGAATTTTATCCAGGTGCGGGTAGCTGCTTGCCCGATTATAGTAATCGTCAGCATCTTTATAGCCATGCAAAGGTGCAGTAACCCGGTCATCAAAATCGTAGAAATTATTGATACGTTTGATATCAGCTGCATCCCGTTTGAGGATGCCCAGCTGAATTTTTTTCAGTACCTTGCTTTTTAAACTGCGTAACAGGCGCCAGCGATAGAGCCTGCTGAAGAAGCGACTGCTATCAAGTGTGGTGGAGGCGACTGCCAGCCGGTAGGGGACGGAAACAGCGATAGCGGCTTTCAGAGGGTTGTGATTGCCAGTTTCTGCGCACCATTTCAGCAGGACATTGCCGCCAAGAGAGTAGCCGATGGCATGCAGGGCGGAGTCGGGGTGGCGTTCACTTAATAAAGTAATAATTTCGTTGAGGTCATCTGTTGCGCCTGAGTGGTAGCTTCTCTGCAGTCGGTTTAGATCTCCGCTGCAGCCTCGAAAGTTTACCGCCGCACAATAGAAGCCCAGCTTGACCAGGGTCTTGACCATGCCACGGATGTACGGTGAGTCTGAGCTACCTTCCAGGCCGTGGAATAAAATAACGAGAGGAGTATTGAGTTTATTGCTGCCGCACCAGTCGATATCGATGAAATCACCATCACGCAACTCAATGCGTTCGCGGGTATAGACAGGTTTAGATGTGTAGCGAAATATCGCTGGCCAGATGGTCTGGAAATGGGGGTTGCGAAACAGCCATGCCGTTTTGAAGGGCATGGTGTTCACGGGCTTTTGTCTGCTGATCAGGCGCGTTGTTTCTCGCGAATCTCGTCCAGTGTTTTGCAGTCTATGCACATGGTTGCAGTAGGACGTGCTTCCAGGCGCTGAATACCGATCTCGACGCCGCAGGAATCGCAGTAGCCGTAGTCTGAAGTTTCGATGAAATCGAGTGATTCATCAATCTTCTTGATCAGTTTGCGCTCACGGTCCCGGCTGCGCAGCTCCAGTGATATATCCGTCTCCTGGCTGGCTCGATCATTCGGGTCAGGGTGATTTTCAGTTTCGTCCTGCATCGAGTGCACTGTGCGTGATACTTCATCCAGCAGTTCCTGCCGCCAGGCGGTCAGTATTTCGCGAAAATGCGCGTGTTGTTTGGGATTCATGTACTCTTCGCCTTTTTTTGCAACATAAGGCTCTATACCGTGAATCAGTATTTCTGTAGGGTCAGTTTTTTTGCTGGCCGCCATGTAGCGTCTCCTGCGATAATCCATTGAATTTTTAACGACGCGAACATATAGCAGACTTCTAGGGTCTGTTGCAACAAGGATTCTCTTATACAAAGGTGAAAATAATTCTATGTCATTGAAAGCATTGATATTCGATGTGGATGGTACTTTGGCCGATACCGAGCTGAATGGTCATCGTGTTGCCTACAATCGGGCATTTGAAAAACTGGGGGTCCCCTGGCAGTGGTCTGAAGCCATATATGGCGAGATACTCACCGTTAGTGGCGGCAAAGAGCGTATGAAGTACTTTGTTGAGCATTATCAGCCGGAAATACCTGCTGATACGACTTTAGAGGAGCTTATTGCCACTATTTATGAAACCAAAACGCAAATATTCAAGGAAATGCTGCTAACCGGCCTGATACCTTTGCGCAGTGGTGTTAAGCGGCTATTCAATGAGGCCCGTGACGCAGGTATACGGCTGGCCATCGCGACAACCACTGCACCTTCCAATGTGCAGTATATTCTGAGCAGTAATCTGGGTGAAGAATCGCTGCAGTGGTTCGACATCATTGCTGCCGGGGATATCGTCGAGAACAAGAAGCCGTCAGCCGAGATTTATCAGCTGGTGCTGGATGAAATGGGCTGGCAGGCAGATGAATGCGTCGCATTTGAGGATTCCGAAAATGGCTGCCTGTCTGCCAGAGGCGCAAACCTGCCAACAATCATCACAGTGACCGCCTATACGCGCGATGAGCCGTTTATTGGCGCAGATCTGGTGCTTGACCAGTTTGGTGATGAAAATGATGCAGCAAGCGTGATAGATGATCCGGCTGGCTCGTTTAACGGGCAAATGCTGACTATTGAATACCTGATAAATAAATACCGCTGAATGTCCCTGAAAATGGCCCTCAGGGCCCGGGCGATAGAGCCCTTCCATGTGATGCGAATCCTGGCACAGGCGCGGGAACTGGAAGCTCAGGGCCGTTCAATCATCCATATGGAAATCGGTGAGCCGGATTTCCCGTCACCGGAGCCGGTGATTGCAGCAGGCAAGCAGGCGCTGGACGATAAATTAACCCACTATACGGCGGCAAACGGCTTACCGGAACTGAGACAGGCCATCGCCGATCAGTATTATCTTCGCCAGCCGCTGGATGCGGACCGAATACTGGTCACGCCCGGTTCATCGGGTGCCCTGCAGCTGGTGATGGCATTGTTGCTGAATGCCGGTGACGGAATCATGCTGGCTGATCCGGGCTATCCCTGCAATCGTCACATCGCCAGTCTGTTTAATGCCGATGTTCAGGCAATACCGGTTGACCAGTCAACGGATTATCAACTGACGGTTGAACTTGTTGAGAGACACTGGCAGAAAAATACCAGGGTGGTCCTGATAGCCAGTCCTTCAAACCCGACAGGTACCCTGATCCCACAACAACAACTGTCGGCTATCACTCGTCTGCTGCAGGAGAAAGGGGCGGCACTGGTGATGGACGAGATCTATCACGGACTGGTCTACGGTGAGCAGCCTGATAGTGCATTGAATTTGGGTGGTGCGGCATTCGTCATCAACAGCTTTTCAAAATACTACGGTATGACCGGCTGGCGCGTTGGCTGGCTGGTGGTGCCGGAAGATTTTATTGAAGCTGCCAATCGCCTGGCGCAGAATATGTTTCTTGCTGCACCGACCATTTCACAATACGCCGCACTGGCAGCACTGGGGCAGGAGGCGAAACAGGAGCTGACGCGGCGCAGGGATGTTTTTCATCAACGCAGAGATGTTCTGCTGCCATTGATCGAGGCAGCGGGATTTAAAGTCAGAACAAAGCCCACGGGGGCTTTTTACATCTACGCAGATTGCAGCAAATTTAGTGATGATTCACTCGCCCTGTGTGACAGGCTTTTGCATCAGGCGGGTGTAGCGATTACCCCCGGTGCTGATTTTGGCTGCAATGAAAGTAATCATTATGTCCGTTTTTCCTATGCAAACAGCATTGAGAACCTGCAGGAAGGGATGAAACGCATTCAGAAGTGGATCAGTGATAATCGGTGATGCTGCCTGAAAACGAAACCCCTGTGCCATCTCCCTGCGTAGACAAATGCTGTCTCAACGACGACGATGTCTGCATGGGGTGCTTTCGCTCGCTGCAGGAGGTTCTGGATTGGGGCGGGGCAGATTCACAAGCCCGACTGGAAATATTGAGGCAGGTGGAAGAGCGGAAAAGTGACAAAAGTTTCAAGTTTCAAGTTTCAGGACTAAATACCGAATACCTATTTCTTGAAACTTGAAACTTGAAACTTCTTTTTTAAGTATTTGACACCCTCCGCATCGCCCAGTATCGTTCACTGTTTTGTCGTAATATACAGCCTGGTACTTTAGTAGAGTAGACATGGAACAATTTG
>JAYEGM010000199.1:0-2234 GCA_034659075.1 Pseudomonadota bacterium | reverse complement strand
TATCCTCCTCAGACATACCGGCTATCTGCAAAAGCTGCCGCGCCTCATTTAATCTTGCACCCGCCTGTTGATAAGTATAGCGTGCCTCCAGCAGGCGTCGCTGGGCGATAATCCCTTCATCAAACAGCGTCTTGTCACGGGTATAGGCTTCTTTGTCTAATTTGTATTTGCCGATGGCACTGAGAAATTCACGCTGCAAATCCAGCAGCTCAGGGCTTTCCATCACGGCAATCACCGTATCACTTGCCACCTTGTCACCACTCGTGACATTGATACCTGTGATGCGCCCGCTCAACGGGGCGCTAATCATATGCTGCTGGGCAACAGGCAGCCTTACTCTGCCCGGCAAAACGCGGCTGTATTGTTCATTAACTGCTTTTGCCGGGGCAAATTGCACACCGAGACGGTCGAGATTTGAAGCTTCTATAACGATTGTTTCTGTTTCTGCTAAAGCTGAAGCAGCGACAAGCAGGAGAAGTAGAACTGTGTAGAATCGCATTAGAGCATGACTCCTGTCGCCTGGTTATAGCGGGCTATTGCACGTTGACGTTTAATTCGGGTATCGCGGTACAATCGGCGGGCCTGAACGGTTTTATTTTGAACCAGTAAAAGTGTAAACAGATTACTTTCACCGACTTTAAAGGCTGTCTGGGCCATTTTTAACTGCACTTCTGACAGCTTGCGCGACTTTTCTGCAATGATCAGCGCTTCTTCGACCCGATGCAAACCATGCTCTGCTTCAGTCAAATCAGCCTCTAACTGACGGCGCTGACGGAGCAGTTGGGCCTCGGCATCAGCGACCAGTTGCTGCACCCTGGCAAGTGGAACATTGCGATAGGACTGTGGCCCAAAGGGGATTCCAACGGTTAGCTCGATACTGTCGTTGTAGTTTGTATCGTCGCCAGCACGCGTGTGATAGCCGATCAAATCAACTGTCACAGAGTCTCCTCGTCGTTTACGTAGGAAGGTGACTTCGCTGCTTGCTCGCTCAACGGCTTTCTGTAAAGTGTACAATGCGGGATGATCATTCGGAATCGCAGTAATATCTGTCTTTTCTTCACGCCATTTGCGCGGTAAATCCCGGGTACCGGTAACAACTTCATAACGTATTAGCGCATGATAATGCTCTGCCTCAGCCGCACTTAATTCTTCTTCACGCTGCAGTGTCTGCTGTTGAGCGAGTAGAAGGTCACTGCGTGATAATTCACCCAGCTTTACCCGTCTGACCATATCAGACTCGGTTTTTTTCGCCATTTCGAGCGCACTCGTAGCGCTCTCAACAGCATTTTCCGCCAGGGCATAGTTCCAGATCAGCTCGCGGACAGTACCGGACATTTGCAGACGTATATCATTCCATTCTGCGCTGACCCATTCTGCCGTTCTCTCTGCCAGCTCTCGGCCCGCCTGACGCTCACCAAAATGCCGCATCGGCAGTCCAATACCCAGCTGGTATTCACGTACACCTTCATCACTCTGCCATTGGTCCGAACGGCCTGTGATATTCAGGGTCGGTTGTGAACCAAGTAAATTACCGGCGCGCTTGAACAAGGCACTGGAACGCTCATTCATCGCTTCCAGACGCACCTGATCCGGGCTACGTCCCAGGGCAGTTTGTACAAGTTCATTCAGGCTCAGGTTCTCGTTACGTAAAGCCAGTCCAGGCTTTGGCAATGAATCGCTCGCACAACTGGGACAGCCTTCGCCCTTGAATGCAGCGGCATTCACAGAAAATAAGCAACTCATTAATATGACTGCATTCCTGATTACTTCTTTAGTTTTTGTCATCGACATGTCCTGTCAAAATTTTCTCGTATCCTACACGACGAAACTGAAGGCTGACTAAAAATCGGTCATCCGGCAGTACTATACAGAAAGGCAATAAACCGTTCTGTGACATAATCACTGGCATCTTTTTAACCAGGGCCGGGGAATCAGCTGCTAATGGACTTCAGCACGCATGATGCAGTTCATTTTGTTATTTAAATATAACTCAAAGCTTCTCTTTTCTACCTTTGGCAATAAGGGCTATGGACAGTACTATGGAAAGACTAAAAATAACCAGCAGCCATATTACTGGAATCAGATCCAGCATTTTACCTAACAGTTTTTGCTGCCGGGTGGCAAACTTGACCCGCTTGATTAGCTTGCCCTGTTTTATGCTGGTGGAAGAGATATTCTCCAGCGCTTTGATACCATCGATTGTTGTCAGCGTATAGGCCTCCAGTGGAGCTATT
>JAYEGM010000198.1:0-2252 GCA_034659075.1 Pseudomonadota bacterium | reverse complement strand
CAGCGCGGCAATCTCATTGTTAAGAATAAATAGCTTAGAGATTGCTTCTTCGCTACGCTCTTCGCAATGACGATACATAGAGGTACCCTTACTATCTCGAACCTTTTTTAAACAATACCACCTCTATAGTTTGTATGATGATATAGAAGTCGAAAAACAGGGTATGATTTTTTACGTAATAGAGGTCGTATTTAAGTTTCTCAATTGAATCCTTGTCCGATGCCCCATAGGGGTAACATAATTGTGCCCAACCTGTGATGCCAGGTTTAACCCGATGACGTTCGGTATAAAGTGGATTGATCTTGCATAGGTTATTAACAAAAACCGGTCGTTCAGGCCGGGGGCCAACCAGGCTCATTTCACCGACAAAGACATTCCAGATCTGTGGCAGTTCGTCCAGGCGGTATTTACGAATAAAGGAGCCAACACGAGTAATTCTTGGGTCATTCGTTTCAGCCCAACGTGCCTGACCATCAGACTCCGCAGTCGTTTGCATGCTGCGAAATTTGATTACATTAAAAGGTTTACCATTCAGCCCCGTGCGCTCCTGAAAATACAGTATGGGTCCTTTCCCTTTACTTTCAATGAAAATTGCGAGAGCAGTCAAAATAATGAATGGAAGGAAAACAATCAGCAGTAAGCCACTGGCGATGATATCAAAAGTGCGTTTTATCATTGAGCGGAAAATATTACGCTTGAAACCGTCTGCATGGATAAGCCATCCGGGAGAAATAAGATCAAGTTGAAGCAATCCCATCTCGCGTTCAAAAAAATTAAGCATGTCAATTATATTGATTCCGCTCATTCTGCAATTTAATAGCTCATCGGTCGGCAGACCCTGTCTGCGATCATCAAGCGCAATGACAATCTCATCAATGTCATTCTCCAGGGCAAAGTCACAAAAGCTAGCTCCAAGACTAAGGATTCTTTCTGGTTTGACATGTACGTGTTGAGTAAGCTTGGGTGCGATGAAACCGATTTGATCAAATCCGCGTACGTCTGTTTTATGCCGTAATTCATCAATATAGCTGGCTCTTTTTCCAGTCCCGATTACCAGAATTCGACGTGTTAATATCTTTCCATCAAAAAATGTATAAAAGATGGCGTGTAGAATGCCCAGGCAATACACAGAAGTTAAAGCAAATGCGAGAAGCATGCCTTTTTCAAGAGCTAAAGGAGGAAAGGCCATGGAAATTAGTACTAATGTGGCCAGGCCAAAAAGCAAAGCCACAACTATGCGGGAAAGTACTCCAAAAAAGCTCTGACGTTGACGCCCTGAGTAAAGCCCCATCGCCACCATAAATATAATAAAGACAAGAGAGATGCCAATAATGTGGGGCAGCTGCTTTAACAGTTCCTGCCTGGGAACATCCGAGTTTAACCATCGATAAGTTAGATAATTTGCAGCAATAAGAAAAGAAAGCTCCAGCAGGGCAAGTAATATAAATTGCGCATGAATGTGATGCCCGAACAGGCGAAATTTTCCTCTAAAGAAGTGAGCCCTGGGTATATGCCTTTTTTTAGACATAATAGATTCTTTGTCCACTAGTATAGAATCACGAGCTTCCGTTTCTACTATATTATCCACTAAAATATCATTATTTTTTTTAGCGTGAAGATTCATTATATTCGTATCATCCCTTTTCCCAGTACACCTGTCCCATTTGGTCTGTACACTTATGTATAGCCGTAATTTTCATTTAATGAAGCTAACGGCTCATAAAATACGATATACGGTTGATTATAACCGACAATCGGGCGATCGTGGAATATAAAAGGTTTTTTGGCTAGCCGCTACAGGGAGTGACTGAATCTGGGCCTCCTGGATAATGTAATGCGGAGCCGCTCCACGCTATAAGGGCACCTCTATTCGCCGATCAAATATAGTCATTTACACAGGGGATTCTTTTAGCACCTGAATAGTATCCCCTGTTTCTGGAGGCCGAAGAAATCTAACAACATTGTCCCCATAGTTCAGGCACCCCTTTGCTTTCTTCATCTCAAGCACGCGCCTAACCTCTGCCTCACGAACCTGGGCGGTTTTTGCTAATTGTTGCGGCCCAATCCTGGCAATCCTTGTTTTGGGTTTTTTACGGTCAGGGATGGCGGAGTCCCAAAGTCGACTCAGGGCCGCTTCTACACGGCTGGTCTGTGGCGCAAATGCCAGCACCATGGCCAGGTTGTCCGTTTCTCGAACCCGCCGGGCAAAATGCCCTAATAGCTGATCCAGTTTATCCGGGTTTTGTCTGATG
>JAYEGM010000197.1:0-9349 GCA_034659075.1 Pseudomonadota bacterium | reverse complement strand
CGATAATAAATTATACTACGCTGTCCCGCCCTGAACGTTTAGACAGGATAAGGCATAGTCTCAAACGCGTTGGCCTGGATGCGAATCAATCATCACGCTATCCGCATATGTTTTCCGGCGGCCAGCGTCAGCGTATCGTGATCGCCCGGGCACTTATAGTTAAACCGGAAATCATTGTGGCAGATGAAGCGGTCTCTGCACTTGATGTTTCTGTTCAGGCACAAATCCTTAATTTAATACTGGATCTGAAAGATGAAATGGCAATGTCATGGATTTTTATTACGCATGATATTAGTGTTGTAAATGTAATCGCTGACAGGGTGATGGTACTTTACGCGGGCAGGGTGATGGAAACAGGCAGTGCAAAAGATGTACTGGAAAACCCTCTCCATCCTTACACCCGGCAGCTACTACAGTGCGTGCCAAAGATAGGTTCTTCATTAAAAATAGTGAGCGCTGAAAGCAAGTACGGCACCGATGTTGCCGTTTCATCAGAAGTGCCTGGCTGTGTTTACCGCAACAGATGCCGGTTGGCAGATTCTGTCTGTGAAGAATCAGAGCCCCCAATGATTAGTTCAGCAGGCCATTCAGTGGCCTGTTTTAAAGCGTGAGCGGGCTATTTTTTAAAGGCTATCATCACGCCAGCGACGTAGCGAGATTGCCATGCCGGTAAAGAAGAAACCAATTATCAGACCCACCCACACTTTAATATTCATGAAGAAACTGAGAATATCGTCAATTGATGGCACGCTGATACCGGCTGACATATTAAATCCGGGCAGCTGCTGTTCATTCAGGCTGTAGTTATAGGCCATCAGGCTGCTCTCATTACCCAGCTGCATCGACATAATGCCCAATGGCAGGCGTTCCAGCAGGATCTCGGATATACCTGTTCCCAGCATGAAGCTGGTGTCGATAAAAACAAGTATCACGGGTATTAGAACAGCAACAATAATGGGAGGTTTGCGACACCAGACGGAGCAGAACAACAACCATCCCATGACCGGGAAATACCAGATGGTTTGTTGAATAAGCAAAAATATAGAAAAGAGAGACAGACCGGAAACATCTGTTTGCTGCCACAATAAATCTGCCGCATACTGATTCTTGTAAAATACCAGGCTTTGTAATCCCAGTGTTAGTAAATTAGCAAGCGACGTGGTAAAAAATATGATGACCGGAATAATGATGACAGCAACCGTAAGCTTGGACAGTACGGTCTGTTTATTTGATACCGGCAGAGATTTCCAGAACAGGATTGTGCGATCCTTGCGTTCTCCATAGAGACTATCGAGCAGATAGAAAAACATCACAATCAGGAGCACGGAGTTAATGATCATGCCGGTGGTGATCATCGTGCTGTTGATAATGGCGGTTTGCTGGCCGGGTTCCAGTTGTGTAAAAAAGTTAATATAACTGCCCAGTGAGCGGACTTCTTCACCATTGCTAACATTAAATGACCCGACAGAACTGTTCAAAAGAAAAATAAAGGCGAAATTTGCCAGCAGAACAAAGCCAATTAGAGTCAAAGGGATACCCTTCAGGCTGGTATGTTCCCAAAGCTCACGCCGTAGCAAAGTCGTAAAACTATGCATGCTGATGCCCTTTAACAGCAGCAACGAACAGGTCAGTCAGATGCGGTGTCGATACTTCACCATATTCATGCAGACGCTGCGTGTCGGTATTTTCAAAAATCATCAGGGCTTCATTCAATAGATCTTTTTCGTATAACGGGTTTAATTGACGCGCCTGTTCTGCGGTTTCTTTTGCTGTTTTCAGTTGTACGTAGTGCTTGCCAATCTCATCAACAGGCATGTTTATGATGATTTTGCCTTTGTTAATGATCATAATATCGGTGAGTATGTGCTCAATCTCCTCGATCTGATGGGTGGTGATGAGTATGGTTCGCTGCTGGTCAAAATACTCA
Source organism: Pseudomonadota bacterium (assembly GCA_034659075.1). Lineage (GTDB taxonomy): Bacteria > Pseudomonadota > Gammaproteobacteria > BMS3Bbin11 > BMS3Bbin11 > BMS3Bbin11. The sequence continues at coordinate 7,422 of JAYEGM010000197.1, read as the reverse complement.
TTCATCAACTGATCGTAAAACTCAGTACGATAGATAATATCCAGGCCTAATGTTGGTTCGTCCAGCACCAGCATGCGGGCATTGATGCCCATTACAATGGCTAGATGCAACTGTGTTTTCATACCTTTGGAAAGGTGTTTGATACGCTGTGACTTGCTGATATCGGTGCGGGCAAGAAAGTTCAGCGACTTGCGGAGGTCATAGGACGGGTGTGTAGATTCCATTAAATCAAGCAGCTGATCGACACGAATCCATTCCGGTAAGGAGGCTACATCAGAGATATAACTGATGTCATGCATCAGCTGGGCACGCTCGTTGCGCGGATTGCGTCCCAGCACTTCAAGTTCACCTCGATATTTAATTAAGCCCAGAATCGCTTTCAGGGTAGTCGATTTTCCGGCGCCATTGGGGCCGACTAATCCTACGATACGCCCGGGTTTTATTTCAAAATCAACATGATCCACAGCGCGAAAGCGACCGTAGTTTTTTGTCAGGCCTTTGGCAGTGACCAGTGCTTTCATTTAGAATTTGCATATAAAGTAAACCATGATGCAAATATTATAGCTTTAATGAGGCTGGCTAGTCAGAAAAGAATGGATAGAAAGTCGCAGAAGCCGATAGCTGGCTTGCTTAGGCAGGGTCTGTCACAGTCGCCGAGACAAAAGCGGGTTGGGCTTGCCGGAACGCAGTTGAATGTCCTGGAATGGGGTGAGCCGAGCCGGCCTGGCTTGTTGTTTTTACATGGCGGGGCTGCACATGCAGGATGGTGGCGTTTTATTGCCCCTTTTTTTCTGCCTGATTATTATTGCATCGCCGTTGATATCAGCGGCCATGGCGATAGTGCCAGACGGTCTGCCTATACCCCTGTGCTGTGGAGCGAAGAAGTACTTGCACTGGTTCGAGAGCGATCGATTTTCATGCAGCAGCCGATTATTATTGGCCACAGCATGGGGGGATTGATTGGCATCAGAGCGGCTGCAGTACTTGCTGAAGAGCTGCCGGCACTGATAATCATCGATTCGTCTGTTCGTCCGCGCATGCCAAACCACCCCGCCGAAGGAAGTGCAAAAGAGGGAAGCATAAAAAAAAGAAGAGTGGGCTCTAATCTTCTGGGGCAGAAAAGAGTCTATGAAAGCCGTCAGCAGGCTCTGGACAGGTTTCGCCTTATACCGCCGCAGCCTTGCACTAACAGGGAGCTGTTAGAGTACATAGCCGCAGAATCTATCCGTCAGACAGATGAAGGCTGGAGCTGGAAATATGATCCTGATGCATTTCGTGATCTGCAGCCGTTATCAATATTCGATCAGTTAAAAAAAATAACCTGCCCAACAGCAATTATTTACGGGCAGCACAGCAAAATACTTAACAAAGAAACGGCAGAGAACATGAGAGATGAGATTAAGAATGCTTTAGGAGTTATTGAAATTAAAGGCGCATACCATCATATCATGCTGGATCAGCCAATAGCGTTGATAGAGGAACTTAAGAAAATTCTGAAGTTATGGGAGTATGGTTGAAAACTATAAGGGGCATAAAGACTAAAAGATTCACCACAGAGGTCACGGAGGGCACAGAGGTTTTTTAGTTAATCATACATTTTACATGTAAGTGCGAATTCATCCGTATAGGTAGCATACAACAGGTTGCTTTGTGTCCGGATGAATTCGGACCTAAACGGGGTACATTAGAAATTGGTAAGTCATACAGAAGCCCCTGTATCCTCCGTGACCTCTGTGGTTAAAGGATTTTGAATTTGATCTATTTTCTTACGGTATGAATATCCGACAGTTTATATCATATTGATGTTGATTATTAACTTATATTTATTAAGTGATTGAATAATAAAGCAATAAAAGATTCCATTCCATACTATTCAGGCAAGCTAATTACCCTTTAAACATTCTGGTTATTGACAGTAGTAGATTCTTCTAATACAATAACCAACCTAAATAGTCAGGAATAGATACCCCTAAGTATCAGGAGAGTCATATGAGATTATCGTCAAAAGGTCAGATAGCTATTTCAGGGATGATGTTTCTTGCAATAAATGGCAAAGGACGTGCAATGACAGCGGCTCAAATCGCAACAGATCAGGATATTTCTGTCTCTTATATAGAACAGCTTTTTGCAAATTTAAGAGAGAGTGAACTTATTGAGGGTGTACGCGGGCCGGGTGGTGGTTACCGGCTGGCTCTAGACCCCGCAGATATATCGGTGGCGGATATCGTTACATCCGTTGATGACCGTACTTATACCATGCGTGAAACCGTCATCCCTCATTATGGCGACAATGTTCGTTACTTAAGTCAGATGATGTGGAGTTCGTTAAGCCGGAGTATTTATCAGTTTCTGCACAATATTTCACTGCAAGAGTGCATCGAACGGCTGGCTGATGGCGATGCTATCGATGATGTGCATGCAGGTTTATTGCAGTCTTCACTAGCAGGATCATATACGGGTTTAAGAGAAGCCAGCTAGGAAAATTACACAGGTAAAATTATTATTTGCTGATATAATAAGCAAAATCTTATATAACTATTTTAAGTATGAGTATACGGAGTAAATCATGGCCTATAGTGAAAAAGTACTGGATCATTACGAAAATCCCAGAAATGTCGGGACGCTGGATAAGAATGCTCCAAACGTAGGTACCGGAATGGTCGGTGCTCCAGCATGTGGCGACGTTATGCGTTTACAGATCCAGATTGATGACAACGGTGTGATCGAAGATGCCAAATTCAAGACTTATGGCTGTGGTTCTGCCATTGCCTCGAGTTCACTGGTAACTGAATGGATGAAAGGGAAAACCCTGGATGAAGCGGGTGAGATCAAAAATACAGCAATTGCTGAAGAACTGGCTCTGCCTCCAGTCAAAATTCATTGCTCAGTGCTGGCCGAAGACGCGATTACTGCCGCTATTGCCGATCTGAAGGAAAAATCAGGTAAAGCTGCAGCTGCCTGATCTATACAACTGGAATATAAAAAGCCGCTGTATATTGTACAGCGGCTTTTTTTTGTCTGACATATGAACAAACACTCTTTTCAACTTAATGAATTGCCCCGCGTTTATCCACAGCTCCACATCAATGCAGAGATTCGTTCAAACCCGGAAGATTTTGTTGTAGATGAAGAATTAGGCTTTTCTCCCACGGCTGAAGGTGAACATGTTTTTTTACATATTCAAAAAAGAGGCAGGAATACAGAAGATGTCGCGCGAGCCCTGGCGCGTCATGCCGGGGTCCCGCGTAAAGCCGTTAGCTATGCCGGTCTGAAAGACAGAAATGCGGTCACTAGACAGTATTTCAGCGTCCATCTGCCTGGCAAAGATGATCCTGACTGGCAGGACATGGGCGATCTATCGCTGGAGTTCCTGTCAATTACCCGGCATCGCAAGAAGATAAAGCGAGGCGGATTACAGGGCAATAGTTTTCGCCTGCAACTTCGTGAATTTGATGGCAATAGAGAACAGACCGAGCAGCGACTGAGACAAATAAAATGCAACGGGGTACCCAATTATTTTACCGCCCAGCGTTTTGGTCATAATGCTAACAATCTTTGTTACGTTGATGAAATGCTGGTGAATGGCAAGCGGGTGAAAGACAGGTTTAAACGAAACATCTATTTTTCGGCCGCACGGTCATGGTTGTTTAATCTCGTACTGGCAGAGAGAATTCGCTGTAATAACTGGAATAAAGCGATCCAGGGCGACAGTATGATGCTTAGCGGATCCCGTTCCTGTTTTCACATCGATGCCGTCGATGAAGAAATACGAAAAAGAATCGCTGAACTCGATATCAGTCCAACCGGCCCGCTCTGGGGCAGCGGGAGCTCCATGCTGACAGGGGAGGCTGCTGAAGTAGAGGCGGCTAGCCTCAGTGACTGGCAGAGCTGGAAAGCAGGGCTGGAAAAAGCCGGCCAGCAAATGGCCCGCCGCAGCCTGCGCATGCCTGTCGCTGATCTAAGCTGGGACTGGCCAGAGGAAAACCAGCTGCAACTGAAGTTCACATTACTTCCGGGGTGTTATGCGACGGCGGTTTTGCGAGAGCTCGGGGAGTTTTCAGAGCCTGAAAGAAAACAGCTTTGAGCCGAAGAGGACATAAAGATTGTTTTATGTTTTACGTATTACGATTTACGAAAACCTAATACATAACACGTAAAACTAGATGTGTACTACCATTCAGCAAACACCACCGTACGATTCTGATGCAGCAGTATTCTGTCCTCCGCGTGCCAGCGCACGGCGCGGGCCAGTACATTGCGTTCTATATCCCGGCCAATTTCTTTCAGTTCGTCAACATCATGGCGGTGCGATACGCGTTTGACGTCCTGCTCAATGATCGGGCCTTCATCGAGGTCTTCGGTAACGTAATGAGCAGTGGCACCAATTATTTTTACTCCGCGTTCAGCTGCTCTGCGGTACGGGTCAGCGCCGACAAAGGCCGGCAGGAAGGAGTGATGAATGTTGATGATACGATTCGGAAAATGGCTGACAAAATTGGCAGACAGTATCTGCATATAACGGGCCAGCACGACCAGGTCAGTATCATCAGATAACAATTCGAGAATTTTACCTTCTGCCTGCGCTTTATTGCCGGCATTGACAGGAACATGATGGAACGTGGCTCCAAAGGACTTTACCGCCGCTTCGACATCGGTATGGTTGCTGATTACCCGGGTGATTTCTATCGGCAGCTGTCCGCGTGACCAGCGCCAAAGCAGTTCGAGCAGGGCATGATCCTGTTTGGACACCAGTATGGCGGTACGTTTACGATGTGCGGCGTAGCTGATTCGCCAGTCCATGTTATAGGGTCTGGCGACACTTTCTGCGAAAGATTGTTCGAGTAGCATCTGGCTGGTGTTCAGGTGTGGTGTCTGAAATTCCAGACGCATCAGGAAGGTACCATCTTCAGGGTCACTGGAATGCTGATCCAGCGCCGTAATATTGGCTCCATGGTGATAGAGAAAGTTCGAGATAGTGGCGACTATGCCCGGTTTGTCATCGCAGCTTATCAGCAGGCGTGCTGTGGTTTCAGTATTCATTATATTAAGGGTGAAGTATTATACTAATGCTAAGTTAATCATTAGGAAAATATTGATCATATCAGCAGATGGGTGCCACGAACAATTCATGTGCCCTTAATTAACGGGACGTCACAGGCAGATATCATGAACAATAAAAAAACGCGTATTGAAAAGGATTCTATGGGAGAAGTAGCGGTGCCGGAAGATGCGCTCTATGGTGCTCAGACGCAGCGTGCGGTAAATAATTTCCCTATTTCCGGCAGTATGCTGCCACGTTCAATGATTCGTGCATTGGGGTTGATAAAGCAGGCCTGTGCTTCGACTAACCACCATCTGGCTTTACTGGATGAAGCAAGAACCAGAGCGATCACCCTGGCATCTGCTGCCGTTGCTGAAGGCAGATATGATGACCAGTTCCCCATCGATGTCTTTCAAACCGGATCCGGCACCAGCTCGAATATGAATGCCAATGAGGTGATTGCTAACCTGGCGTCCCGCGAGTCCGGCATGCAGGTGCACCCGAATGATCATGTCAACATGGGGCAGAGTTCGAACGATGTCTTCCCGGCCGCTATTCATGTGGCGGCTGCCTTACAGGTAAATGAAGCCTTGCTACCAGCGCTGGAAAGACTGGAAGCTGGCCTGGCCAGCAGGATTGATGAACTGAACCGCACTGTGAAAACTGGCCGCACGCATTTGATGGATGCTATGCCAGTTACCCTGGGTCAGGAAATCAGCGGCTGGCGTGACCAGATAGTTCGTGCCAGGTCCCGCATCCAGCAGGCTGCTGTGGGTGTACTGGACCTTCCTTTAGGCGGCACAGCTGTTGGTACTGGCATAAATGCTCCGGCAGGTTTTGCTGAAGGCTGTGTCCTGGTCCTGAACGATTTAACCGGCCTTAGCTTCAGGCCACGTGATAATTTCTTCTCCGGCCTCTCCAGTCAGGATGATGCTGTTGCCCTTAGCGGTCAGCTGAAATCACTGGCCGTCGCTATGATGAAGATTGCCAATGACCTGCGCTGGATGAACTCCGGCCCGCTAGCGGGACTGGCAGAGATCACGCTGCCTGCATTGCAGCCGGGTAGCAGTATTATGCCCGGTAAAATTAACCCGGTTATACCTGAGGCCGTCGCGATGGTCTGTGCCGAAGTCATTGGTAATGACACCACAATTACCCTGGCCGGGCAGTCAGGGAATTTCCAGCTCAACGTCATGCTGCCGGTACTGGCAAAAAATCTGAGTGCAAGTATCGAACTACTGAGCAATGCCTGTGCAGTACTGACAGAGAAGGCAATTAATGGCTTTGTCGTTAACGAGGCAGTACTCAATAAATCACTTGCGCTGAACCCGATACTGGTGACCGCCCTTAACCCGGTTATCGGCTATGAACTTGGTGCCAGAATTGCTAAACGCGCCTATGCTGAGAAACGTGCGGTTAAGGATGTAGCGCTGGAAATGACAGATCTTGACGAAGCAGATATTGATCGTTTGCTAGATCCATACAAGCTGACATTGGGTGGTTTAAAGTAATGTATTACGTTTTATGTTTTATGGTTTACGTAACACCTGTTACGTAATATGTAAATCTTATGTTTAATCAGTGCCGTGAAGGACTATCATCGTTCCCTGTTACCATCCCCGGGCCATCAGGTGATCTGGAAGGAAAAGTAGACTGTGCTGCAGACAATCCGCAGGGCGGGGCTGTCATCTGCCATCCGCATCCACTCTACGGCGGCACTCTACAGAACAAGGTTGTGCATACCCTGGCAAAATCTCTGGCAGCAAATAACCGTACTGCAGTTCGATTTAATTTCAGGGGTGTCGGTAGCAGTGCGGGTGGATATGATGAAGGTGCCGGTGAAACAGAGGACGCGCTGGCAGTCGTTGACTGGTTAACGACTTATCAAAGTCGTTTGCCGCTGACCCTTGCCGGCTTCTCTTTCGGTTCATTTGTTGCTTTACAGGCAGCGGCACAGGTTCTACCTGCTGTCCTGATTACCGTAGCCCCACCGGTGCGTATGTTTGATTTTGAGAATCTGCCGTCCATAGACTGTCCCTGGCTGCTGATACAGGGTGATGAGGATGAGGTCGTTGATGTCAATTCAGTGGTCAACTGGGTCCGTACTTTAAAGAGCCCCCCCCAGTTAGAAATTATTCATGGCAGTAGTCACTTCTTTCATGGAAAACTGCTTGAGCTACGATCGGTTTGTGATAATTTCATAAAAAAATTATAACAATAGATGTCCTCCTGTTTAAATCTACCCGGTTGCAGTTAGTTTCCCCGTGATTCGTGCATTGGCGGGGTGGGCTGGTATACTTCAGTTCAAAAAAGGGGGATGGCTGACCCCTGGTAATATTCAGCAAGAACATGTGAAGATAAAAAGGAGAGTCTATTGGAAG
>JAYEGM010000196.1:0-9364 GCA_034659075.1 Pseudomonadota bacterium | reverse complement strand
GCTGGACTGAGCCAGCTGTTCAATCGTCGTCTGATCAGCATCTGCAGCCACCTGGATACGGTCGCGCAGCTTGCCATTTACCTGAACAATATATTGAATCTCATCCTGAACCATAGCGGATTCGTCGGCAAGCGGCCAGGCCGCATCAATGATATCACCCGTCTGACCCAGTTCCCGCCACAACACGGTGGTAATATGCGGCACCACCGGGTTCAACAGCAGGCAGGCCGTTTCCAGCGCCTGCTGCACAACAGCCCTGTCACTGTCATCTAACGGCTTGAATTTACTGACAGCATTCATTAATTCCATCACCGCGGCAATTGCCGTATTCATCTGCAGTCGGCGCTCTATATCATCGGTCACTCTTTTAATGGTCAGGTGAATCTGGCGATTGAGGTCTTTAGCGGCATCTGACAGATTATCTGAACTGCCGGATACAACCCCTTTAGAGACATGTGCGGCCACCAGGCGCCACATTCGACGGAGAAATCGCGATGCACCTTCAACACCTTCATCGGACCATTCCAGTGACATCTGCGGCGGTGAAGCAAACATAATAAATAAGCGGACTGTGTCTGCGCCATATCGCTCAATCAAAGACTCAGGGTCAACCGTATTGCCTTTAGATTTCGACATCTTGCTGCCGTCCATCAACACCATGCCCTGGGTCAGCAGCCGTTTAATCGGCTCATCGACCTGCAACAGACCCTCATCACGCATCAGTTTGGTGAAAAATCGTGCGTACAACAGATGCAGGATGGCATGTTCGATACCACCGACATACTGGTCGACCGGCAGCCAGTAATTTGCCCGCTCATCAAGCATTGCTTTATCCTGGTCGGCGCATGTAAAACGTGCCAGGTACCAGGAGGACTCAAAAAAAGTATCAAAGGTATCGGTTTCCCTGTGGGCATCAGCGCCGCAGGAGGGACATTTCACGTGGCTGAAGTCCGGATGATCGACTAACGGCGAACGGGCGCCATCCAGATCCACATCAAGCGGCAGCACAACGGGTAAATCCTTATCCGGCACCGGCACTGTGCCGCAATCATCACAATAGATGACAGGAACCGGGCAGCCCCAGTAACGCTGGCGGGAGATACCCCAGTCGCGCAGGCGGTAATTAACCCTGCGCTCGCCTTTATCCTGCTGCTGCAACCAGTCAGCTATGGCCTGAAATGCCTGCTCTGAGCTCAGGCCATCAAACTGGCCGGAATTCTTCAACACACCGTAGTCGGTGTATGCCGCTGTCAGCGGCTGCTGCAGCTCTCCGTCTACGGGATAAACGACAGGCTTGACTGGAATACCGTATTTGCCGGCAAATTCAAAATCCCGCTGGTCATGTGCCGGTACTGCCATCACGGCACCGGTGCCGTAACCCATTAGGACAAAATTTGCGACCCAGACAGGGATGTCTTCAGCGGTAACCGGGTGGCTGACAACAAAGCCCGTTGCCATACCCTTTTTTTCCATGGTTTCCATGGCGGCTTCAGCCGTTTCGGCATGTCGGCATTCATCGATAAATGCCTGCAGATCAGGATTGTTTTCGGCCGCCTTCAGTGCCAGCGGGTGTTCAGCAGCGACCGCCACATAGGTAACACCCATCAGGGTGTCCGGCCTTGTGGTATAGACAACAAGATCATCCAGCTCGCCCCCGGCTGCAAAATTCAGCTCTACTCCTTCAGAGCGGCCAATCCAGTTTCGCTGCATGGTTTTCACTGCATCCGGCCAGCCATCAAGCTGCTCCAGGCCCAATAGCAATTCATCGGCATAGGCGGTGATCTTCATAAACCACTGCGGGATTTCCTGACGCTCCACCGGCGTGTCGCAACGCCAGCAACAGCCGTCTATGACCTGTTCGTTGGCCAGTACAGTCTTGTCATGCGGACACCAGTTAACCGGTGCGGTACGTTTGTAGACCAGGCCCTTCTGCAACAGCCGGGTGAATAGCCATTGCTCCCAGTGATAGTATTCCGGATCACAGGTCGCCAGTTCGCGGTCCCAGTCATAACCGAAACCGAGACGCTTCAGCTGATCACGCATGTAATCAATATTTTCATGCGTCCACTTGCCCGGTGGCACGCCATGCTTAATGGCCGCATTTTCGGCCGGCAGCCCGAATGCATCCCAGCCCATTGGCTGTAGCACATTCTTGCCCAGCATACGCTGGTATCGCGTGATCACGTCACCGATGGTGTAGTTTCTCACATGCCCCATATGCAGGCGGCCGCTGGGATAAGGAAACATGCACAGACTATAGAAGGACTCCCTGTCAGGATCTTCTGTTACCTTGTAAACCTTGTCGTTTTCCCACTGCGCCTGCAGGGCAGTTTCAATATTCTGGGGGATATATTTTTCTTCCATCACTGAAGGGGATACCTGTAATCGTTTAATTCAAGGTCGTCATCTGCAAGCCTGTTCGTTGCAGGGATTATTCTTCTGCTACTGTGCCATCCCAGTCAGCAAAGGGAAATGGCTTCTCTTCGCTATTGAATGTCAGAAACTGCAGCATTCTGTAGGCATACAGGCTTAGCATTGCACCAAAACCAAGCAGACGTCTGTTTTTTTCACCGGTGAACAGCAGTACCAGGACCTGGAAAATCACCAGTGCGGCAATCAGGAGTTCCACAATATTAAAAATGATGACAAAAATAACCATGTACAGAACGCGCATCCAGGTAGAGTTGTCTTTCAGGCTTTCTTTGATATTGTCGTCCATAGTGATTTTTAAACTACGCAATAAGGTCAGGGGCGCGGATTATATCACTGAAATCTGTCACATAAAAAACACTTCTAGCCTCACCCCTATTCAGGCATGCTGGTTCTGCCGTGACCAGGGGGTTACCTTTAAGCGTTCTCCAGTCGACTTCACACCAATTTCGTCATCTGTCAGGTAGCAGGCCGGATCTTCTGCCCAGAAGTCACCTGTCAGCTGGTAAGCACGTACACGGGTATTGCCCCCGCAGACATCCAGATAATTACACTTGCCGCAGCGCCCTTTTAATGGCCTGGGGTGAGATTTCAGACCATCCATTAGCGGATCACTGCGATCCTGCCATATTTCAGAGAACGGGCGTTGTTTGACATTACCCAGGTTATAGTCCCACCAGAAGGTATCGGGATGGACATTGCCCAGGTTATCAATATTAGAAATATTTACACCGGATGAGTTGCCACCCCATTGGGATAATTTTGCCCGCATATGCTCAAGCTGGTCGGGAAAGTGTTTTTCTATCCAGTACAGCAGGTAAACCCCATCTGCATCGTTATTGCCTGTAACAAATTCACGCTCCCGCCCCTCTTCAATATGCCGCCAGCAGGTATCAAACAACAAATCCATGGCCTTACGGGTAGTTTGATGGACAACATCATCCTTACGGTTTTTGTTACCGCGCCCGGCATAGTTCAGGTGAGACAGATAAAACTTGTCTATCTGCTGCTGTTCCATCAAATTTAATAATTCCGGCAACTCATGGGCATTATCCATGGTCAGGGTAAAACGTATACCCACCTTGATGCCGGCATCATGACAAAGCTGTATGCCATGCATGGATTCATCGAAGGCACCCTGCTTGCGGCGGAACATATCATGGGTTTCGCGAATACCATCGATGCTGATGCCGACATAGTCGTAACCGATACGGGCGATATCGTCAATAATTGATTCATCAATAAGCGTGCCATTGGTCGACAGGCCAACGTAAAAGCCCATCTCTTTTGCACGGCGCGATATATCAAATATATCCGGGCGCAATAAGGGTTCACCACCGGATAAAATCAGTACCGGCACCTTGAAATCTTTCAGATCATCCATGGTGGCAAACACTTCATCGGTAGACAGTTCACCGGGGAAGTCTTTGTCCGCTGAAATGGAATAGCAGTGTTTACAGGTCAGGTTACAGCGTCTGATCAGGTTCCAGATAACGACTGGCCCCGATGGATTACGTTTATCTCCGATCGGAGCTGGATCTTTTAATTCACGCATGTACTGGCTTATTCGGAACATTTTTAACCTCGCTGGATACCTTTTTCAAAATAACCTTCGCAGAATAACATTATGGCAACAGGCGCATACCGGTTTTCTTCAGGATGCGGGTACTGAACAGCACATCATGTCTGCTGCAGGCATCACCAAGCAAGCCGGCAATTATGCCAGCTTTAGATTGTGCCTCTTCGCGAGTATGCGCATGCACCATGGCAAAAAGGTTATAGGGCCAGTCGGGCAGGCATCGCGGCCGATGATAACAATGACTGACAAATTCAAGTTCCCCGATCTGTTTACCAAGTTCATCAATACGTGCATCAGGCACATCCCACACTGTCATGCCATTGGCTTTGTAGCCAAGTGCATAGTGATTAGGGACAGCGGCAATACGGCGAATGATACCGAACTGCAGCATTTTCTGCATGCGCTCTATGACTTCATCTGCACTGATGCCAAGCTGGCTGGCAATATCATCGTAGGGACGGCTCACCAGCGGCAGGCCGGACTGGGTCGCCTGAATTAGCTTGCGGTCGGTCTTATCCAGCGTGAAACGGTACCCGGATGCAGGCTCCTGCTTGCCATGTGGGGTGGCCATTGCTGGTTTCCTGAACTGTTTGCTCAAACCGGCAGCTGCAGGCCAACATAATACTCAGCCAGCTTCGGGAAATTATAGGTCTTCAGGCCACTGCGCTGCTCTATATCCCGGTTGACTTCTGCTATCTGCTGCGGCGTTTCTGTGGCAATTACAAACCACATGTTAAACACATTATCACGCTGATAGTTATGCGCCACTTCTGAGTAGGAATTAACGACTTCTGTTACTTTCTCAAAGTCCTGTTGCGGTACCTTCATTGCAACCAGGCTGAAGGCGCCACCCATTTTCTGCGCATCATACATCGGCCCGAAGCGGCTCAGGATTTTGTTTTCAAGCAGGTGCTGCAGCCTGGAGATCAGCTCAGCTTCATCAATCCCCATTTGCCCGGCAACTTCAGCAAAAGGTTCTTTTGACAGGGGAAAGCCTGACTGCAATACATTAATTATTTTACGATCCAGGTCGTTCAGCTGTTTCATAGACAATACTGATTAATTCGATTCATCACTGGTCACAATCTACTTACGGTAAATTGCGCCGCGCTGTTTAAATCGACGCGTGCTGAAGAGCGCTTGATGATTAATTTTTTCCAGCGCACAACTTTCAACGAGTAACTGAATGTTTTCCAGCACATCATCTCGATCCTGTCCGTGAATCATGGTAAATAAATTATACGACCACTCAGGTAAACGCCGGGGGCGACGGTAGCAGAGTGTTACAAAATCAAACTGTCCCATACAGGATCCCAGTTCGCTGATCATTTCATCGGGGATGTCCCACACTACCATGGCATTCGAACGGTAGCCCAGCTCATGATGGCGCACTACTACACCAAAACGTTTGATCACCTTGTCATCAATCAGGCGTTTAAGACGTAAAATAACGTCCCCTTCTTTCATGCCCAGACTTTCAGCTATGTCTGCGTACGGGGTTTTACTGATCGGCAGACCGGTCTGGATCAGGGTAATCAAATCCTGATCCTCGTCATCAAGGACAGCCTGCTCAGGCAAGGGTGGCTGACGGTAGCTGACTTTCATGTCCATTTCAGATCAAATCCCAGATCAATGTGAAAATCTTCCTGCATGGGTAAATACATGACAGGCAGGTCGCTGCGCTCTTCTATCTCATCAAGCACAGCATTTAATGCCCGCTCATCACAGGCCGTTACCACGAACCATAAATTGAAATGATGATCGCGCTGATAGTTATGGTTGACCTCACTGTAACTGCTTACCATTTCAGCAGTTTCTTCCAGCTGGTGTTCCGGCACAGACATGGCGGCCAGGGTACTTGCACCGATACTGTTAGCGCGAAATACTGCACCGACACGGGAAACCACGCCCTGTTCCTGCAGTACTTTGAAGCGATCAATGACCACCTCTTCAGTCGTGGCCAGTTTTTCTGCTATAGCCTTAAATGGCCGCGACTCTAATGGAAAACCATACTGGAAATCATTTAACAGGTGCTTGTCCAGGTCACACGGCCTGGCCAGATCCAGGTCATTCAACTCTGCGTTTGTATTTGACATCAGCGGCATCACACTACAGACCCGTCCGGTGAGCGCGGCTGGTAAAAAAGATACCGCTGGGTTTCGCCATCGGCAGCGTAGTGATCGCTTTAAAGGTCTCTGTATCGAAGACGGTGACCTTGCCTGCGTCCCGTGCAGAGATCCAGACATGCTCACCTCTCGGCGTGAACTCCATGTGCAAAACAGCTTTACCCGGCTTTAGTGTCTCGATAATGTTTAATTTTTCTGTATCGATCACCTGTACCGTATCATTACGGGGGAAAGCAAAATTCACCCAGACCTGACGTCCATCAGGACGCGCCATGACAAATACCGGCTGTCCATGTACCGCTATCGATGCAACCTGCTTCCAGCTGCGGCGATCGACGACTAATACCTCGTAGCGACCGACAGCCGGCAGGAAGGCATAGTCTTCCGTCATCGCCCAGCCTTCCAGGTGAGGCATCTTGTAGACTGGCATCTTCTCTGAGCCCCGACCATAATCGCTCAAGATAACTTTTACCCCTTCTTGCTGGTGCCATAAATCGAGCAGCGCCAGACCATCTTCACCAAACAGCCCGGCGATATAGAAACGGCCATCCGGACTAATCAGGCCATCATAGGGCTGCTTGCCGACATCCCTGAACCGGGTTATTTCGGGTGTATCGACCTGACTGAAATCTGCTATCCATATCTCACCTGCGTCATACAGGGAGAAGACAAATTTCTGTCCCGGTGCATCCACCAGCCCGACCACCTTTGATTGCTGTTTGCCATCGCCATAGGTCGCAGGTATATCAGCGACCAGCTCCAGTGTTTCTGCATCGAATACTTTCACCCCGCCGGGTGTATAGTTTGACACGGCCACCAGCCTGCCATCCTGTGAAATTGCCCCGCCGATGCTGTTGCCCGACTGGATGATTCTTTTATCAATTTTTGCCGTCAGCAGGTCGATTTTTGACAAACCGCCATCACGGCCAAATACATAGGCAAAACGTTCATCACGTGAAAAAACAATAGAGGCGTGTGACAAATCACCCAGACCATCAACCTGATTTAGCTTTGTCTGCCGTGTAGTCTCAATAATTTGAACACTGCCAGTAGCGCGCTCAATAACGACACCCATATCCCCTGTGCCACGCAATGTCGTCTGACAGCCGCTGAGAAAAACCAGCAGCAATATTGCATAGAGGGCATAGATACTCTTCTTCATGGTGTAGTTCCAGTGGCAATACCAGAGTAAAGTGTGTCAACCAGCCAGTGGATTTCATCCCGCGTCAGAATATTTTTCCACGGTGGCATGGGTGTTCCGCTGCGTCCTTCGCGGATAGTGTGTTCTATAAATTCTCGCGGCTTGTCAGCCAGTGCGTCCGGCGTTAAAGCCGGCCCCAGGCCACCCTTTAAAGTCATACCATGACAGGAACCGCAGTCCTGCAGCAGGAGGTTATGCAACTCGGCACGACGCTGTTGCGGCAGTTCTGTCGAGGTGGCCTGTATTGCATAAACAGCCTGCGACAATAACAGCAGGCCGACATACAGCAGGCTGCGGACAAAAGTGGCTTTGTATTGGCCTTGTTGATCAGGCATAAGTAGGATGAGCCTCTTCAGAATACGCCTGCCCGCTCACTTGCTCTGCAATAAACCAGTCCAGCTGATCCGCCAGGCTCACTACCTTGCCAATAACAAAAATTACCGGGGCCTGCAATTTTTCAGCCTGCGTCAGTGCCGCAAGCTGGCTCAATGTTGTCACGAGGCGTCGATGCGTATCCTTAGTGCCGTTTTCAATCACGGCAGCAGGCGTTTCAGCCTCTAAACCCGCCTGCATAAGTTTTGTCGTAATCAGGTCAATATTGGCCAGCCCCATATAAATTACCAGCGTCGAATCCGCGTCTGCAATGGATTCCCAGTTCAGATCAACCGGTTCATCATCATTAAAATGCCCGGTAATAAACTGCACCCGGCGACTCAACCCCCGATGTGTTAACGGAATGCCGCTATAGGTGGTACAGCCTGACGCCGCGGTAATGCCCGGCACGATTTCAAACGCTATACGGTGCTTTTTGAGCATCATTGCTTCTTCACCGCCACGTCCGAACATGAAGGGGTCACCACCTTTAAGACGAACAACGTGGCGGCCCGTGCGTGCAAGGCTAACGATAGTTTCATTTATTTTGTCCTGCGGCACACAATGGCGGCCAACTTCCTTGCCAACAGAAATGCGGCTGACGCCCGCAGGAATAAGCTTGAGTATCCCGCTGGAGACAAGCCTGTCGTACACCACAACATCTGCCTGTTGCAACAAGCGTACAGCTTTGACTGTCATGAGGTCAGCATCGCCGGGTCCTGCACCTACCAGCGAGACGAAGCCTTTGCCATTCATCAATAACCACCTCTGGTTGATATTGGTTTAGTGAATTGTGTTCAGATCCGGTCAAAAAAGACTTTATGTGAGGAGATATTGTCCTGTATGAGCCTGTTTTGCATTGATTTAGGTCAAACTATCAAATTCACGGAGTAAATCCTGCTGCTAATCATCGCATGCAGGCATGTGATTTTTCTGAAACGGATTTCAGATGGATCATTTTGTAGGTCTCGCCCTGATTTTGGCGATGATTCAGGGATACCTGCCGCACCAGCCCGATAACAATGAGAAATTTACAATAAAAACAAAAACTTATCTATATTTTATAATAGGTGGCATGGCCTGGAATGATAGCTCAGGTTCTCAATTCCATTACCGAACATAGCGAGTGGATTTTATCCGATATTTGATGCAGATCAAATCTGTTAGCCACTAACCCCGCCTATAATGTAAAGTACTGCACATTGTTCCATGAGCATAAATACAGTGACTGCATCGTCCTCAATAGAATTGATATTTAAGGGATAACACAAATGGCAAAAAATATGTGTCGAACGAAACAATTGTGTATGTTTGGCGTATCACTGCTTCTTTTGGTGCTGGTCATCGCGGTGATATTGGGGCTAATGGCTGGGCCATCCAGCCCGATAACATGGCTATTGATAGCTGGATTGCTGGTCATTCCGTTTATACACAAGAAGTTGACTGCCAAGCGTTTCTTCACCTGGAAAGAAGAATACAGTGTTGGCATTGATTCCATTGATCAACAGCATAAAAAGCTTCTGAGCCTGATTAACCAGCTGCAGACCGCTGTGGATTATTCAACAGGCAAAGAGTTCGAACGAGAGGCTCTGGATGAACTGGTCACTTATACCAAAGACCATTTCAGCTATGAAGAAGGCCTGATGGAGAAAAATG
>JAYEGM010000195.1:0-9373 GCA_034659075.1 Pseudomonadota bacterium | reverse complement strand
CAACAGTCGCTTTCAGCTTGCGGCGCTGAAAATGATCGTCAAATGGCCAACTGATGATTTTAAGGCTGCACAGGCAAGTGTAGTGATATTATCTGAACATAGGGACTGGAGGATCAGGCGCGAGGTCGTCCGTGCATCGTACTTTTTGCCCTATGATGAGCGTGAAGAAATTGTTCATCGGGCACTGGAAGATAAGCACCCTGCTGTGCGGATGGCCACAGTAAAGGACATGGCTGAGCGCTATAGCGACCCGCAGCAATGGCTGGCCAGCCAGTTGCTTGAGAATCAATCAGGCTCTCCACGTGCCAGACAGGCAATGCTTGATTACCTGATTGAGCAAGGCGCGGCTGCTGATGTGTTGCAATCCATTTCTGTTGTCCTGGCTGAAAATGCGGTGCAGATGCATGATGCTGACACGTTACTGGAAAAAGAGGAAAAGCAATTTATGCCTGCCATGCTGTTGATGCGCCTTGTAATAGGAGAGCGCAGGCAGGAGCTCGTCGATCTTTCGTTGCTGGCATTGCAGGCATCCCCCCATGATAGCGAAATTGCAGGCCTTCGGGCAGCTTTGAAAAGCCGGGACAGCCATCTTGTTTCTAATGCCTGTGTACAGTTGTCGATGCTCAGCAATAAGCGATTGACATCATTGCTGCGGTATATATTTGATGCTACAGGTGATAGCCATCCCGTCATGAATGAGGGTTCTTTCCTGTCGATTACCGATGTACTTGCATGGATTGCTTCCGGTACTGATCCCTGGCTGAATAAATGCGCCGACTATCTTAATTCCTCAATGAGGAGCTCACACCATGTCTGATCTGTTCGAAAGAATACTTCTGCTGAAACAATCGCTGATATTTTCAGGGGTATCTAGCGACGGTCTGAGAGTAGTAGCACAGATGTTAGAAGAGGAAAACTATTTTGCCGGTGATCGGATATATGATGTTTTTGACAATGGGGGGCATATATTTATCCTGCAAAGTGGAAGAATTGGGATTTCGTTCATCCCGTCCGACAGTAGAAACAAATCTACTGCAGAGATTGAGCCAGGGGAATGTTTTGGAGAAATGAACCTGCTGGATGAACTGCCACGAACTACATCTGCGTATGTACTTGAAGATTCCATTGTTTTGTCTTTAGAGAAATCCAGTCTTCGAGGCTTGATATTCGACCATCCGGAATTAAGTATCGGCATGATACAGGGTTTGAGTCTTCGCTTAAGAGCAGCAAACCTGAAAAAAATTAAACAGAAGATTTAACTGGATTTGCAGATGAGTCCGGTGTACTTCATTCTTATTAATATCTCCATTAGTAATTGTTATTTGTAGCTAAATAGCTATAATCAATCGACCCTGCGCAGACAGGAATAAAAATAATCTTTTACAAACATAAAAATGAGGTGTCCCAATATGAGTGATAGAGAGGCGTACTGGAAGGCGAATATTCGCCTGGTTGCCGGATGTCTGGTTGTTTGGTTTATCGTGTCATTTGGTTTTGGAATTATACTGGCAGAACCACTAAACAGCATTAGTCTGGGCGGTTATAAACTTGGTTTCTGGTTTGCACAACAGGGCTCTATATACACCTTTGTATTTTTGATCTTCTTCTATGCCTGGCGCATGAACAAGCTCGATCGAAAATTCAACGTACACGAAGATTAAGGGGGCATTATGGATCTTCAAACTATGACCTATTTAGCGGTCGGGCTCTCATTTTCACTGTATATCGGGATTGCATTCTGGGCCAGAGCAAGAACCACCGGTGATTTCTATGTTGCAGGCAAGGGGGTACATCCTGTAGCCAATGGTATGGCAACGGCAGCGGACTGGATGTCAGCCGCTTCCTTCATATCCATGGCTGGTCTGATAGCCTTTAATGGTTACGGCGCATCCGTCTTTTTGATGGGATGGACAGGCGGCTATGTCTTGCTGGCAATGCTACTGGCGCCGTATCTGCGTAAATTCGGAAAATTTACCGTACCTGAATTTATCGGCGAACGCTATTACTCAAGAACGGCTCGTATTGTTGCCGTAATCTGTTTGATCCTTGCATCCATAACCTATGTTATCGGGCAAATGAAAGGTATTGGTGTCGCTTTTTCCCGCTTCCTTGAAGTGGATTATAATACCGGGCTGTACGCAGGCATGGGCGTTGTCTTTATTTACTCAGTAATGGGCGGAATGAAAGGCATTACCTATACGCAAATTGCGCAGTATGTCATTCTTATTTTTGCCTATACCGTACCGGCAATTTTTATCTCCATGCACCTTACCGGTGTGGCCCTGCCGCAACTCGGGCTGGGTGCTGATATGTCAGGAACATCAATGTCAATGCTGGATAAGCTGGATCTTGTTGTAGGTGAGCTTGGCTTTAAGGAGTACTCGACCCAGGTTATGGGCAGCAAGCTCAATATGTTTGTCTATACCCTGACACTGATGATCGGTACCGCGGGTCTGCCTCACGTCATCATGCGCTTCTTTACTGTACCAAAAGTAAGAGATGCCAGGGCCACTGCAGGCTGGGCGCTGGTCTTTATTGCAATTCTCTATACTACTGCACCTGCTGTGGGTGCAATGGCCCGCCTTAATCTGATGGAGACTATCCAGACAGGTGAAGTTGGCAGTCCTGAAGGCAACCTTGCTTATGAAGAACGTCCACAATGGTTCAAAAACTGGGAAACTACCGGCCTCTTGAAATATGAAGACAAGAATGGCGATGGCCGTATCCAGTATTACAACGACAAGAGCGAAGCATTCGCCTCTAAAGCGGAATCATTCGGATGGAAAGGCAATGAAATGGTCAAGGTCGACCGGGACATCATGGTTCTGGCCAATCCTGAGATTGCCAAATTACCCGACTGGGTAATTGCCCTGGTTGTGGCCGGCGGTCTCGCCGCAGCACTTTCTACTGCAGCAGGATTGCTGTTGGCGATTGCCTCATCGATCTCTCATGATCTGCTGAAGGGCGTCTTCGCGCCATCTATCTCAGAGAAGAATGAACTGATGGCAGGCCGCATAGCCATGGCAGGCGCTATCGCCATGGCAGGTTACTTTGGCATTCACCCTCCGGATTTTGCAGCAGGAACCGTGGCGATTGCATTTGGCCTGGCGGCGTCATCAATCTTTCCGGCTCTGATGATGGGTATCTTCAACAAAAAGATGAACCGTGCCGGTGCCACCTGGGGCATGATTGCAGGTATCAGTGTCACCATGCTCTATGTCTTCCAGCATAAAGGCATTATGTTCATTCCGGGTACCAGTTACCTTGGCGGCATGGAGCCAAGCTGGTTCTTCGGTATTTCACCGAATGCCTTCGGCGCAGTAGGTGCAGCGGTCAACTTCGCCGTAGCCATCATGGTATCCAAGATGACAGCGCCGCCACCTGACCACATCCAGCATCTGGTAGAAGACATCCGTGTCCCAGCCGGTGCGGGCAGTGCTACAGGCCATTAATAGTTACTAAGTAAGGTTCAGCTTAGTAAGGCCGAAAACAAGAAGCTCCCGCAGTATACGCTGCGGGGGCTTTTTTTATGTTTAAATAGTTTTATTTATAGATTGAAAGGCAAAAAATGACGCCACACATGAAAGCTGCAACAATAATCGCACCCTTCCTTTTAATTGGAGGCTACATCGTTGCGGACTATTACCAGACGGCCAGGGAAGAAGAGTTACGGTCTACCCAGGCAAAGAAGATCGAAGCCTTTGAGCTGGATAAGGTGTCTGCATGCGGGTTGCTTGATGAGCCATGTAAATTCGAAAAAGATGGCCTGGTTCTTACCATGTCTGCTGATGACAACAGCTATCACATAGATTCAAATCAGGGGCTTGAGGGAGTCACCATAGGTCTTGCACAGTCAGACCGTGAGACACGTACACTGCAGATGCAGCAGATATCGGAGCCGACACACTGGGCTATACCGATCAGACGGCTGACGAACCTGAAGGGAAATGTTCCATTAACGATGCGCCTGGCTGTAGCCAGTAATGGAAAAAGATACTACGTAGAGTTTCAGATTGATCCTACCGGACCCTGGAGTGTTGATTAGTGGAAATCGAACTACAGGAGATAAGAGACTTTATAGCCGAGGTCCCACCCTTTGACTTGCTGCCTGATGATGAATTGAGTCGGCTGGTCCGGCATCTCGGTATTCGCTACCTGCGTCGCGGTAAGTCTTTACCACAGCAGCAGGAAAGCTCGAGATTATTTTATATCATCCGCAGTGGCACAATATCACTCTATACGGCCGAACAGACGATCCTTGGTAAATTCGCCGAAGGTGATATTTTTGCCCCATTTTGTACGGCTGATTATGATAAGGATATGCATGCGAAAGTAACAGAAGACACCCTGGTTTACAGTATCCCCTGCACGACTCTATTTGAACTTACAGAAAATACCCCTGAGATAAAGGCGTTCATCCTACATGCTCCGCACCGGCGTTTGCAGGCTGCGATAAAAAGTTCTCAGCTAAAATCGTCACAGACGGCAACTTTAATGAACACGCCACTGGAAGTATTGCTCAGCGGGGTGGTGGTCGATATTGATGTCAATTCATCAATCTATGAGGCATCGCTGAAAATGACCAGTCAGGGTGTTTCGTCGCTGCTAGTCATCGAGGATGGGAGCCTGGCAGGGATAATTACCGACAGGGACATTCGTGCACGCTGTGTGGCTGAAAAATTGGCGATAGAGTCATCAGTCAGGAAAATAATGACGCATGACCCGGTTCATGTCGGCAGTGATACGCTTGCCTTTGATGCATTAATGCTGATGACGAAAAAAAATATTCATCATCTTCCTGTCGTAGATGAAGGTCGAGTGTGCGGCATAATTAGTGCGACGGATTTGATGCGTCATGAAGGGAAAAATGCAGTTCATATTTCGCGTTTAATCCATAAGGCAGAAACGGTTGAAGTTCTGGCTGAGATCAGCCAGACCATTCCAGGGCTGCAGCAGCAACTGGTAAGCCTGGGGGGGTCTGCTGAACATGTTGGCAAGGCAATTACGGCTGTTAGTAATGCTATTACCCGCAGACTGATAGAAATGGCAGAAGAAAAATTTGGCCGGGCACCGGTTCCTTATGCCTGGATCGCTGCCGGTTCACAGGCACGTTACGAACAATCCTCGCATTCTGATCAGGATAATGGTCTGATCATCTCAGATGAGATGAAGGCGGAGGATGCGGCATGGTTTACCAGGCTGGCAGATTTTGTCTGTGATGGACTGGATGCCTGCGGGTTTATTTATTGTCCCGGTGATGCGATGGCAAAGAATCCACAATGGCGTCAGACACAAAGGATATGGACCGGATATTTTAAAAAATGGATCAACACACCGGAACCAAAGGCCCTGATGCTGTCGAGCATATTTTTTGACGTGCGTGTGGTACACGGCGAAAAAAAACTTTTACGTGATATACAAAAGAAAATATTACCAATGACTAAGCATAATCAACTTTTTCTTGCTCATATGACAGCAAATTCATTGCAGCACAGAACACCATTAGGCTTTTTTCGGGACTTTGTTCTGGTTGATGATGGTGAACACAAAGATACACTTGATTTGAAGCATAACGGTATCGTCCCCATTATTGATCTGGCAAGAATTTATGCCCTTGCTGAAGGGCTGAAAACCGCCAATACAATCGCAAGATTGAAAAAAGCAGCCGGTAGTCCATCACTAAGTCATGATGGGGCGGCGAATTTACTCGATGCGTTTGAATTTATCAGCGATCTGAGAATGGAGCATCAGGCTGAACAAATCAGGAAAGGTGATGAGGCTGATAATTTTTTATCTCCAAAATCTCTGTCACGACTACAGCGAGAACATCTTAAAGACGCATTCAAGGTGGTGCAGACTATGCAGGAGTTCCTCTCTCAGCGTTATCACGCCGGACATATATAAGGTACCTCTGATCAATTCATGAACTCGTATCTTACGCCTAAAATATCCAGCTTTTTCGTTGGAAATCTTCGCAATAGCCCAGCTATTACGTGCGGTTTCCGCCTCAAATCTGAATATTTTAGATCGAAATCTACTTCCTCCAGAATTAATCAGAGGTACCTTAAGAGATATTTTAATAATGTTCGACTTTCTTTTTAGCGCAGAAACTCGAAGAAGGAAATTGCTCGAGAGTGCAGCGGAAGGCCCGGTAAAACAATACCTTTCTGTACCATTGCCTGATCTGAAGAGTGATATCCATGTTGTACCTTTATTAGCGCTGGATTTTGAAACCAGCGGTTTGAATGCATCAAAAGACAGAATACTAAGTGTCGGCTATGTCGCTGTAAATGGCGGAGAAATAAGTTTATCAACTGCCTGTCATCAACTGATTAAAACCAGTGAGGCCTTGACGGAAGAGAGCGTCGTTATTCATAAAATTACTGATGACGCATCAGCTGCAGGTGAATCGATTGAAACTGTAATCGGTAATCTTCTGCCGGCACTGGCAGGAAAGGTCATGGTGGCACACAATGCAAATATAGAAACGACTTTTCTGGCGCAGGCCTGTAAGAATTTGTATGGGGTGCCCCCCCACTTTCCCGTTATAGACACTATGTTAATAGCGAAGCGCTGGCTGGAAAGGAGAAATAAAGAGATTGGTCAGGGTGACCTTCGTCTGTTTAACTTGCGTAAGCAATATGGTCTGCCTATGTATCAGGCGCATAATGCATTAAGTGATGCGATAGCCACGGCGGAGTTGCTGCAGGCGCAGATAGCGCATATGGATAGCGACAGGGCCCTGCCATTGAAGCAGTTTATGAGTTAAAAACAAGTGTTCAGTTTTCGGTTTTACAGTTTTCAGTTGATAAAGGAAGTGAACTGATTCACTATTTAACCGAAAACCGAAAACCGAAAACCGAAAACCGAAAACCGAAAACCGAAAACCGAAAACCGAAAACCGAAAACCGAAAACCGAAAACCGAAGTCAACAGGAGCAACCCATGTCTGAATCCAAAATTTACCCGGTCCCCAGTGAATTCGCCAAAAATGCGCATATCAATAGCGAGCGCTATGAGGCCATGTATACGCAGTCCATTGAAGATCCTGATACTTTCTGGGCGGAACAGGCAGAGGAGTTTCTTGACTGGACGAAGACCTGGGACAGGGTGCAGGACTGGGATTTCAGGACGGGTAAAATAAAATGGTTTGAAGGCGGCAAGCTGAATGTGTCCTATAACTGCCTGGATCGTCATCTCGACACGCGTGGTGATCAGGTGGCCGTACTCTGGGAAGGCGATGACCCGGAGGTGGATAAAAAAATCACCTACCGTGAACTACACGAAGAAGTCTGCAAGTTTTCCAATGTATTGAAGGGGCGTGGTGTTAAGAAAGGCGACCGCGTTTGTATTTACATGCCGATGGTGACTGAGGCAGCTGTTGCTATGCTGGCCTGTACACGTATAGGCGCCGTGCATTCGATTGTTTTTGGCGGATTTTCGCCTGATTCGTTACGTGACCGCATCCTGGATTCTGACTGCCAGACCCTGATTACTGCCGATGAAGGCGTACGTGGCGGCAAGGCTGTTGCTTTAAAGCTGAACGCAGACAAAGCACTGGCAGATTGCCCGAATGTCCACACCTGTGTAGTGATTCGACGAACGGGCGGTGATGTGGACTGGCAGGAAGGCAGGGACGTCTGGTATGACGAGTTGATGTCTGATGCATCCCCAGATTGTCCAGCGGAGCAAATGGATGCTGAAGATCCGCTGTTTATTCTTTATACATCGGGGTCAACCGGTAAACCAAAAGGCGTTCTGCACACCACCGGCGGTTATCTGTTATTTGCCGCGATGACCCATAAATATGTGTTTGATTACCATGATGGCGACATTTACTGGTGTACCGCCGATGTTGGCTGGGTCACTGGCCATACCTACATCGTTTACGGGCCCCTGGCCAATGGTGCGACAACGTTGATGTTTGAAGGCATCCCCACTTACCCGGATGCCTCCCGTTTCTGGCAGGTAATCGACAAGCATAAAGTTAACCAGTTTTATACTGCACCGACGGCCATACGCGCCCTGATGCGTTCAGGCGAGGAACCGGTAAAGAAAACCTCGCGCAGCAGTTTAAGGGTGCTTGGTACCGTCGGCGAGCCGATCAATCCTGAGGCATGGGAATGGTATTACCGTGTTGTCGGCGATACGCGCTGCCCTATTGTGGACACCTGGTGGCAGACTGAAACCGGTGGCCATATGATTACACCTTTGCCGGGAGCCACAGATTTGAAACCGGGTTCGGCTGCAAAGCCTTTTTTCGGTGTGCAGCCTGCCATTGTTGATGAACAGGGCAATGAACTGGAAGGCGAATGCTCCGGCAACCTTATCATCAAGTCGCCATGGCCGGGTATGATGCGAACATTGTATGGCGATCATCAACGCTTCATCGATACTTATTTTACTACCTACCCGGGTAATTACTTCACCGGCGACGGCTGCCGCCGGGATGCTGATGGTTATTACTGGATTACCGGCCGCGTCGATGATGTGCTGAATGTTTCCGGGCATCGACTGGGAACTGCCGAGATAGAGTCGGCGCTGGTCTTACATAATAGCGTCGCGGAAGCGGCTGTTGTCGGTTACCCGCATGATATCAAAGGGCAGGGCATATATGCCTATGTGACTTTGATGGCAGGGGTTGATGAGTCAGATGAACTGAGCATGGAGCTGGTGAAGTTTGTACGTAATGAGATTGGCCCTATTGCAACCATCGATATACTGCAGTGGGCGCCGGGTCTGCCGAAGACTCGTTCTGGCAAAATCATGCGCCGTATTTTGCGCAAGGTTGCCGAGAACGATATCGCCAGTGTGGGTGATACATCGACCCTGGCGGATCCAGCTGTTGTGGATCATCTGGTGGAAAACCGGGCGAATAAATAAAGGCCATTTATCTTTTTGCAGGAGCGCCGTCCCCGGCGCGATATTATTTAGATAAAAGATGAAGGATCCGGGACTAAGGACAAAAGCAAAAGATAGATAAAACATCAACTTCCGGTGCATTTATTTTTCATCCTTAGTCCCGAGTCCCTCGTCTCAAAACAAACGAGCTCGCGATCCTGCTACAGGCTGTATTACCGGAAACGCCAGGCTTTACTTGACCCACTCTGCACATTCCATTATCGTGGCTTCTTTTCAGCTGGGGGTGCCCAATAGAAAGTTGGGCTGAGAGCATACCCTTTGAACCTGATCCAGCCCATTTGTTGGTCTGGCGGAGGGAAGCTGGCGTGCTGCCGCTTGTCCTGTCCCAGCCTTTTTTGTGAGGAACACGCATGAGCGCAAAACCTGAAGACTTCCTGAGCAGTACCGCTAGCGTCGATGAAGCATCCGTCGCCGCCTTTCCCGGATCAAAAAAAATCTATGTCGAGGGCTCA
>JAYEGM010000194.1:10576-67625 GCA_034659075.1 Pseudomonadota bacterium | reverse complement strand
TATTATTTTGTCATACCGTCGTAGACCGGTATCCAGATTTTTTTAATAAGATGGATTCCGGCTGGAAGCATGCCAGAATGACGGTGAATTTTGAGTTTTTTGGCACCTAGTTTTTGGGCTTGCTTTTTGATGTTGACCTTAAAGTCCTGTTCAGGCTAGCCGAGAAGCGGAGATTGAGACGGAGGTGTCGGGATGTGTTGTCTGAGCGCCAGCGAGTTTCACATCCCGCCGGCTCAATTGAGCATCACAGGGAACCCGAAGGGCAAGCATGCGGGTGCCTTTTCTTTTGGTTACTTTGCTTTGGGCAAGCAAAGAAAAGTCACTCGCCCATAAAGGGCGAAAAACTCATATCAATTCAAGAAATAGAATGAAAAGAAGGCTATACGCCAGTGAGGGACAAAACCCTCAGCCGTGCGCCAGCACAAAAAACCTAATCAATCGGCGGCGCATAATGCAATCCACCATCCCGCCACAGAGCATTCAAGCCACGCTTAACTTTAAGCGACGACCCCTTCCCCACATTGCGATCGAAGGAATCGGCATAATTGCCCACCTGCTTGATGATGTTGTATGACCAGTCTTTGCTCAGCCCAAGACTGCTGCCCGAGTTTTCTTCGAGTCCGAGCAAACGGCGAACTGCCGGTACACGTGATATCTTCCTGACCTGATCCACATTACCTGCTGAAATGCCGGCCTCTTCAGCATCCAGCATTACAAACAGGCTCCAGCGGACGATCTTTGCCCAGTTTGAATTACCTACAGCAACAGCAGGGCCTAAAGGTTCTTTAGAAATTATTTCTGCAAGAACCTTGGCAGACTTTGGGTTCTTTAATTTTGTGCGCAATGAATATAATGATGACTGGTCAGAGGTAATGACATCACACTCCCCCTTTTCAAAAGCCTGTAACGAGGCCTGTGCAGAGTCAAAGGACTTGGCTTTATACTTCATCCGATTGAGCAGGAAATAGTCCTTCAGGTTACCGATATGTGTCGTGGCTTTCTCTACGCAAATGGTCGAACCATTCAACTCCAGAGCACTGCGTATGCCGGATTCAACAGGCACCATAAAGCCCTGGCCATCATAGTAATTGACGCCGGTGAAAGTGATTTTCATTCCGGTATCACGCGACAGGTTCCACGTCGTATTCCGTGACAGAATATCGAACTTCCCTGAAGACAGTGACTTGAAACGGTCTGTCGCTGAGACCGGGATATATTCTACTTTTGAGGCATCGGAGAATACGGCAGCAGCGACTGCACGGCATAAATCCACATCCAGTCCTGACCATTCTCCTTTGCTATTTTTTTCAGCAAAACCGGGCAGGTTTTCATTGATGCCACAGCGGACAGCCCCGTACTTTTTGACTAGCTGCAGACTGCTCGCTGAAGCGCTCACAGGTAGCGTAAAACCAGTTAGCAATAATGCGATGAGGGGCAGTTTGTTTAATGTCATCACGATGATCTACTCATGTTGGGTTATATCATGGAACAGCAGGCTACCATCTAAACAGTGTCCACTGTGGCGGGTTAACTTCGAGACCAAGAGTATCCCGCTTATATTCCATTTCACCGGTACCGTCCGGGTCGACAAGATAATAGGGGAAACCGTGCTTGGGTGTGATCTTAATCATATAGACACGATCATTAACGCTGTATTCCTGCACTTCACGGTTATCGAACTGCTCGATATTAATTTCCGGCTCAAAACTGTCTTCTATCAATGCAGAATCGACATCTTCTGAACTGAAAACACGTGCTTCATTCTTACCAGCTTCTCCAGCTATTGCTGCAGATACGCTGAAAATAATCAGTGCCAGCATGCCAGATATTGATGCCGCTGATGCAATAGCCTTAATTGATCTCATGTACTCTTCATCGGGTCTAATTTCTGAGCCGACATCCTACCAGATTCAGCTATTCAGTGCCCATAGGCTGTTTTGAAAAAGATCTCATACGCTTGCAATATTATTCTCAGGGATCAGTGGCATGGGACTATGCAGTAATGCCGATATCACCCTCAGCATTTCGTATTCTTCTATTCGAAAATCATGGTCAAAGCCGATCATAACCACCAGAGCTTTAATTATTTCTTCCTTGACCAAAGGCCGCACCCGGTCGATGGCATCCAGCGCCGCATCGAAGTGTGCAACCCAGTCAGCTGGCATATAAAATTCAGGCCATTGCTGAGAGTACAGGCTCCCCATGCCTGCATTGTAGGCGTGCATGGCCTGCTTCTCAGTATCATGCCCGAAAATTGCCACGACTGAAAATAGTGTGCGCATATGAAACTGCAGACGCACAAGCTTGATGTTTTTTGTCCCGCTACGCGGATCCGGCCGGCGGTTTTCTTCCAGCATCTGCAGCAGCAGGCGAGACAACATGTATTCAAAACTGCTGACCTTGCCATCGAGTGGGATCAATCTTTCTACCAGCGCATAAAAGTCCATGCGCTGCTGTATAGTCAGCTGGCGTACTGCCGGGAAGCCCAGATCCAGTATAGGCAGCCTCAACCCATCGGATAAAACATCCAGCTGTTGCCTGATACTGATGATACGCTGCCAGTCCAGCCCGAGTCCTGCAGCACGAATTATCTTCATCTGCTGGTCTTTAGCTTCATAGTCTTCGCTTATCAGCAGAGCAAGCAGCACCTCGCGTACAGTGTTTATGGCCTCTACTTCGTTGCGTATTCTATCCGGCACCTCCATGATCACACTGCGTGCAGATTGCAGGGACTCATCCTCAAAACCCGCGGCCGCTCTCTCTGTAAAACCGGAAACCGACTCGTCAGTGAAGCCAGCCAGCGGCTCTTCGCCTACAGCCTGCCTGGATGCGCTGACGTCTATACTCTGCATGTCTGCGGCAAGCCTGGCCATTTCCTGGTTGCTGAAACGCATCCCTATGCGCTGTATACGTTCCTGTATCGGCGGATGAGTAGCAAACAGGCCGCTGAGCTGCCTACTCAGTCCATTAGCAAAAAGCATATGGCTGACTTCCTCAGCCGCTGTATCTGTCAAAGTCGAGCCATAAGACCAGGCTGCAATTTTTTTCAGCGCCCCCCCTATGCCATCTTTCTGGCGAGTAAACTGTACTGCAGAGGCATCGGCAAGAAACTCGCGCTGGCGTGAGATGGCCGCTTTGATCATCCTGCCTGCCAGCTGCCCTATATAACCGATGATGCTCAGACCGGCTCCAAGCAGTAGCACTACCATCACAGCACCGGATGATTCACGGCTGGAACGCACTCTTCTATAGGCTGTACTGCGTAGCAGTATTCCTCCCATAGCACCAATAAGCATAATGCCGAACAGCGGCCCGAGCAGCCGCATGTTCATACGCATATCGCCATTCAGGATATGGCTGAACTCATGCCCGAGCACCCCCTGCAATTCGTCACGGTTGAAGATTTCCAGCGCACCACGGGTAATCGCCACGGCCGCATCCTCCGGCTGATGACCGGCCGCGAAGGCATTGATCCCTGATTCCTGCTCCAGCACATACACCTGCGGTACCGGCAGACCTGAGGCTATCGCCATTTCTTCTACTATATTTACCAGTCTTCTAACCTTCCGGTCCGGGTGAGAACTATCAACACGCGTACCGCCCAGTGCAGTAGCCACCTTGCTGCCACCCCCCCGCAGGCTCATCACGCGGTACAGGCTGGCCAGCCCAATGAAGGCAATGACACCCAGTGAAAACAGCAGCAGGGAAATTGACTCGGTTTCTATCAGGGCAGTTATGTTGAACGAGGCGGGCGGCGATTCCGAACTGCCTCCCATCAATAGATATTTAACCAGCAGGAATATGGCATCCAGCGCAATAACGATTACCGCTACGGCCAGTATGTAGACAAAAATTAATTTACGGGTTTTTGCCCGCGCCTGTTCCTGCTGCTGAAAAAAGTTCATCTATACGGCCAGGCAGTAGAAATTAAAATTTAACTTCCGGCATTTCACGTTTTGTTTCTGATTCGATTTCCAGGAAGGCGCTAGCTGTAAACTTGAACCAGCCGGCAATTAATGAACCGGGAAACATTTCTATGCCGTTGTTATAACTCATTACGGCATCATTGAAGGCCTGCCGGGCAAATGAAACCTTATTTTCCGTTGTCGTCATCTGTTCCTGAAAATCACGCATGTTTTCACTTGCCTTGAGATCAGGATAAGATTCAGACAGCGCGAACAAACGCCCCAACATGCCACTCAAGGCATTATCTGCACCCGATAATTCAGTGATGGCCTGGGCATTTACCGGGTCGGCTGCGGCATTCTGGAGGCCACTAACGGCAGCATTTCTGGCCTTGATGACCGCTTCCAGTGTTTCACGCTCGTGTTTCATATATCCCTTTACCGATTCGATAAGTGCAGGAATCAGGTCATAGCGACGTGTCAACTGCACATCAATCTGTGCAAAGCCGTTTTTTACGCCATTGCGCAATCCAACCAGTTTGTTATAAAGGGCGACGCCATAAAGCAGCAGCGCAACAATAATTCCAATAAATATCAACGAACCACTCATAGCTTTTAACTCCTTAAAAGTTTCTGTTCAAACCATTCAGGGCTGCCACACGATAGGCCTCTGCCATGGTCGGGTAATTAAAGGTTGTTTCGGTAAAATAACGAATTGTGTTGCCATTTCCCGGGCGTGTCATCACTGCCTGGCCAATATGTATTATCTCCGATGCACGTTCACCAAAACAATGTATACCAAGCAGTTCCAATGTTTCCCGGTGAAAGAGCAGCTTTAGCATGCCGACCGTATGGCCAGCGATCTGTGCCCGGGCAATCGAGCTGAAATTTGCCTGACCCACTTCATAGGGAATATTCTCTGCCGTCAATTCCCGCTCTGTTTTTCCTAATGAACTGATCTCAGGGCTGGTGTATATGCCGGTTGGAAATTCCCTGTTCAGCTGCCAGTTGACCTCTGGATCAGCAATCCTTGCCGCAACATATCGCCCCTGATCATAGCTGGCGCTGGCCAGTCCGGGCGCACCAATTACATCGCCAATGGCATAAATATGCCCACATTTAGTCTGATAATTTTCATCAACATCTATGCAGCCGCGGCGATCAATCGCTATACCCAGCGCCCGCAGCCCCATATTATCACTGTTGCCTGTACGCCCGTTCGCCCATAACAGCATAGCCGTTTTGATTTTTTTTCCTGAACGGCAATGCAGAATAACAGCATCATCCTGCGTCTCTACCCTGGCGTATTCCTCATTGTGTCGAATCACCGTACCCTGATCACGCAGGTGATAACTCAGTGCATCGGTAATTTCATCATCCAGAAATGATAAAAGCCGGTCGCGGGTGTTGACCAGGTTCACCTTAACATCGAGATTACAGAAGATAGAGGCATATTCGCAGCCTATGACGCCAGCCCCGTAAATGCTCAGGGAATCCGGCGTCTGCGAAAGTTTTAAGATACTGGTACTGTCATGAATACGTGGATGGTCAAAATCAATATCCTGCGGGTGATAGGGACGCGAACCTGTGGCTATAACAAAAGCATCGGCTGTCAGTATTTTTTCATCCTGCTTACTGCTGCTTATGCTTATCTTATGTGGATCAACAAAACTCGCATGCCCGTGGTAGACCCTTATATGATTGCGCTCACAGTAACGGTTAAGCTGCAGCACCTGCTGATCAATAACTTTTACAACATTGTGCAGCAAGGCTGAATAATCGGGGGTGATATGTTCAGTAACGCCCTTGAATAAGGGGTTTTTGCGGTAATCCGCCAACACCTGTATGGCATGGCGCAACACCTTGCTGGGGATGGTGCCGCAATGGGTGCTGCTGCCGCCGGTCCTGTCTGCCCGTTCAATCATAGCAACCCGGCAGCCACTTTTGGCCAGTTTCATCGCGGCGCCTTCACCACCCGGACCGCTGCCGATTACAATGACATCATAATGTGCAGATTTCATCTATCAGGTCAATTCGCCGGGTTCAAATAACCGGCGGTATTCATTGATCGCAAAACGGTCCGTCATACCTGCAATATAGTCTGCCACGACCCTCGCCCGCCCACTTTCTGAATCATCCGGCAGTTCCGCTGACAATTCATGGTATTGGGCCGGCAATATGCGATAGTCATCCATAAACGCCTGAAACATTTCACGGATAACCCTCCCGGCTTTTTTGCTCATACGCAGTACTCGATAATGCTCATACAGATTTCGGCGAAGAAACTGCTTAAGCTCAAGTGACTCTTTTGCCACGGTATCGCTGTGCATTAATATCGGTTCAGGGTAATTTCTGACTTCATCAATACTGCGAACACCCGAGTCGAGCAAACGGGCCCTGGAGGTTTCTATCAGATCGACAACCAGGTAATTGATCATGCGCCGCACCGTCTCATTGATGATTTTGCGGCCTTCCAGCAATGGATATGCCTTACTTACCGTCTCGCACTGGATCGCAAATAAACGGCTCTCACGAAGTTGCTCAACGGTAATCAGGCCACCCCGCAGGCCATCATCGACATCATGATTATTATAGGCAATGCTGTCAGCGAGATTAGCAAGCTGTGCTTCCAGCCCCGGTAATTTACCCTCAATAAAGCGTTGCCCTACATCACCCAGTCCAGCCGCATTTTTTCTTGAACAGTGTTTAAGTACGCCTTCACGGGTCTCAAAGGTAAGGTTTAAACCCGGAAACTCGGCATATCGCTGCTCCAGCACATCCACCACACGCAAGGACTGTAAATTATGCTCAAAACCACCATAATCCTTCATGCAGGCATTTAATGCATCCTGCCCGCTGTGCCCAAATGGCGTATGCCCAAGATCATGTGCCAGAGAAATAGCTTCGGTCAGGTCTTCATTCAAATCCAGTTCACGCGCAATGGATCTTGCGATCTGAGCGACTTCTATAGAATGGGTCAGGCGGGTGCGGAATAAATCGCCTTCATGGTTGACGAAGACCTGGGTTTTGTATTCCAGGCGCCGGAAGGCCACTGAATGAATTATGCGATCCCGATCACGCTGAAATTCAGACCGGTACGAGGGAGAATCCTCTGTGTACTGCCGGCCCCTGCCATGTTCAGAAAATGCACTATAGGGCGCCAGTTTTTGCATCAGATCATTCTCTCAGACAAGTGAATGACTTGCCAGTGTTTCCCTTAACAGCTCAGGATCATAATCATCACTGACAAAAGCATTGCCAATCTCTTTCAGCAGCACCAGGTGGATATGACCCTGATCGACCTTTTTGTCCACCATCATCAGCTGCAGATAGCGCTCGACATCCAGTTCGGCCGGAGGCGTGACAGGTAAGCCCGCCCGCTTGAGCAGATCAGCAATACGTGCCACATCATCACGGCTGAGCCATCCCGAACGCCGTGACAGATCAGCTGCCATTAACATTCCGGTAGCGACCGCCTCGCCATGCAGCCAGCTGCCGTAACCCATGCCTGCTTCTATGGCATGGCCAAATGTGTGTCCCAGATTAAGCAGGGCCCGTATACCACCCTCCAGCTCATCCTCTGCAACAATTTCCGCTTTACTGTTGCAGGACCTCCTAATGGCCTCGGCAAGTGCAGCAGGGTCTTTTTGACGTAAACGCTCAATATTTTTTTCCAGCCAGTTGAAAAACGACAGATCACGGATCAAACCATATTTGATCACTTCTGCCAGGCCGGCGGATAACTGCCTGTCATCGAGAGTGTTCAGCGTAGATATATCAGCAATCACACAGCGCGGCTGGTAAAATGCCCCAATCATATTCTTACCGCGTGGATGATTGACCGCTGTCTTTCCGCCGACAGAAGAATCCACCTGTGCCAGCAATGTTGTTGGTATCTGAATAAAAGGAACGCCACGCTGATAGCAGGCGGCGGCAAACCCGGTAATATCACCGACCACACCACCGCCCAGAGCGATCATCGTCGTTTTCCTGTCACACGGCACCTTTAGCAGGGCATCGAATATGCCATCAAGAACATCAAGGTTCTTGTATTCCTCACCATCAGGCAATATATGTGTGTAAACTTGAAGTCCGACGAGTGACTGTAAGAGTACGTCGAGGTAGAGGGGTGCAACCGTTTCATTGCTAACGACCATCACCTGTTGACCTGTTATATAGGGCCTGATCAGCCCAGCATCACCCAGCAACCCCTTATCTATATAGATCGGATAACTGCGGTCACCAAGTTCTACGGTAAGTGTCGTCATTTTCTGCTGATAGATAACATTTCAGGGCAAGTACGATGTAACGGATAAGTTATGCATATCAGAACCCAGCTCTAGGCATGTTTTTCATACTGGTTATATATTTCTCGCGCGACATCCTGCGCTGATCGCCCATCGGTAGCAATGGTAATATCGGCAACAGCCAGATAAAGGGGTTCACGTTCTGCCAGCAGGTCCTCAATGACCTTTTTTTTATCATCTGTTTCCATCAGGGGTCGATTCCGGCTCTTTTTCAGTCTTTCATAAAGTATCTCCACAGAGGCTTTAAGGTAGACCACATAGCCCTTACTTCGCAAATTCTGCCTTGATATTTCGTCAAGCACCGAGCCGCCGCCGGTAGATAAAACAATATGCCGCTTTTGGGTCAATGCTTCTATCATCTGTGCTTCACGCTTGCGGAAGCCTTCCTCGCCTTCAATATCAAAAATCAGGCTGATTGATGCACCGGTACGTTTCTCGATTTCGGTGTCCGAATCAACAAAATCATACTTCAGCTTTCGCGCAAGATGAGATCCTATCGTTGTTTTACCAACTCCCATAGGACCAACAAGAAAGATATTTTCTGGCATTTACAAAACTTCTTTTACTTTTTAATT
The DNA here is from genome assembly GCA_034659075.1 of Pseudomonadota bacterium. Taxonomy (GTDB): domain Bacteria; phylum Pseudomonadota; class Gammaproteobacteria; order BMS3Bbin11; family BMS3Bbin11; genus BMS3Bbin11. The sequence goes on along the minus strand of JAYEGM010000194.1, from coordinate 58,838 downwards.
AATAAGCGAATGATAACCCGAAAAGCACAATAAACAGACAAAAAAAAGCACTGTGCCCCACAAGGTCACAGTGCTTTATGAAGAAACCTGCTTAAACAGAGTGCATCAGCTACCGCCAAGCAGGCCAAACGATGGCGTAATGATTTTTGGAGTCAGGAATATCAATAACTCTGTCTTTTGATCGGTAATGCTTTTATTCCGGAAAAGCACACCCAATACAGGCAGATCACCCAATAACGGTACTTTCGTCACATCTTCACCTATATTTTGCTGAAAAATTCCGCCAATTACAGCCGTTTCTCCATGGTCCAGTAATATCTGGGTTTCGATCTCCTTCTTGTCGATGGTTGGATCAATTGGAGAGGTGAAACTGTCCTTGGTTATGAAAACATCCATGATGATCCTGTTATCCGGTGTGATATGAGGTGTCACGGTTAAGCCCAGTACAGCCTTTTTGGTAACTACGCTGCCCACACCAAGGACATTGGTGGTAAATATTCGCTCCTGACCCTGTTCAATATGTGCTTCCATATTGTTGGCAGTAATCAGGCGCGGACTGGAGATCAGCTTACCCTTGCCCTCAGCCTGCAAGGCCTGCAGTTCAACACCAAGCACCTGACCATAGCCGTCGGCAAATTTTGCCAGGGTGAAAGCAATGGAACTGGCCAGGAAATTACCCAGACCCGCCGAACCAAGGTCGACGTTCAGGCCATCGCCTGTTACTTCAATATCTCCGCCTTCTGTAGGGTTATTAAATGCATTATGCATGTTTACCGCGCCTTCCAGAGAACCAGAAGTAATTCCCTCACCGGCCGAGTTGTCACTGTTACCTAGGTTAAAGTTGCTGTTTAGATTCTGCATCCCCAGGCGTACACCCAGCGTTCTGCTGTAACCGTCTCTTGCTTCAACGATGCGTGTCTCGATCAATACCTGCTTTACAGGCTGATCAAGCTTGGCAATCAGCTTCCTTATTTCCTTGATTTTTGAGGGTGTCTCCTGAATCAGCAATGTATTCGTACGATCATCAACCGTCACACTGCCACGTTCGGACAGCAGGCTGTTTGATTCTGTTGGTATATCATTGACTGAGACCGAGGAAAATGGGTTGCCCTGGGTGTTCTGCGAGAACGGACCGTCAATTGCCTTGATCGATTTCAACAACTTTGCAATATCCGAAGCCGATGCATAATTTATTTCTATTAGTTCAGAAATAAGGGGCTCAAGTTCGCGCGTTTTCTTCAATGCTTCCAGTTCAGCTTTTTCCCGTGCGGCGATCTCTTTTGCCGGCGCGATCCAGACAACGTTCCCTTTTTCACGTTTTGCAAGGCCCTTGGTTTTTAGTATTAGGTCCAGCGCCTGATCCCAGGGCACATCCTGCAAGCGTAAGGTTAAGCTACCCTTTACCGTGTCACTGGTAACAATATTCAGGCCGGTAAAGTCCGCTATCACCTGCAGTGCGGATCGCACGTCAATCTTCTGGAAATTCAGCGACAGGCGCTCGCCGGAGTAGCCGAATTCGTCTTCCTCCTTTATTTCGTTCTTTGTCAACGGGCGCACACTGACAGTAAAGGTATTACCTGTCTGATAGGCAATTTGCTCATACTGGCCATTGACTGATATCACCATCCTGGTCCCTGATCCTTCCCTGAATGTATCAATGGTCTGGATGGGCGTAGCAAAATCAATAACGTCAAGACGGCGCTCAAGATCCTCATGAAGCGCTGTTTTGCTGAAATCAATAATTACCTGGCCTTTCTCGTCGTCGATATCAATGCCGACTTCCGGGTCAGACAGGGTAACTGTTATATTCCCCTCACCCTGTGGCCCACGCCTGAAATCCACACCGTCAATTTTATGCGCCCTGGTCTTGGTGCTGACTGAGAATTTCCTGCTCTTTGCCGTTGCACCGGAGGCTGTTTTGATTGCATCTGGATCAAGTATCAACGTCAGGCCACTATCCGTTATTTCCGTCTGATACGCTGCATTCCGATCGAGGTTGAGGATTACCCGGGTACGATCGGCCACTTCTACGGCATTAATGCTGTGCAGAACCCCTTCGCTTGCCTTTACAGTATCTTTAGCTAATCCGTTTCGGGTACCAAAAAAGTCCATCGCAATCCTGGACGGGTTTTTGGTCACGAATACCGCAGGTTCCTGTGGCCGCGCATCCATCTCAATGTTTACCTGCGTACGCCCACCGCTAATTCTACTAAACGTAATTTGCTTGATCTTGTTTAAGCTGACCGCTTCATCACCTGAAGACATTGTTGCTGCAGGTTCTACTACCACAGGCTCAGCTGTAACTGCCGCTGCCCCGGTAATATCAGAGGTCATAGCCAGTGGAATGACTGTCGGACCGGATTTTGCAATGGGTGCGGTGCTAACGGCAGGCTCGGTACTGATCCGATAACCACCGGGCACCGAGATAACACTGATATGAGCAGGGATACTGGTAACAAGGTCAATTTGCACTGACTTGCTGTCCTTAGTCGCTTCGACTGATTTGACCAGCCCCATTCCAGACAGTGGCTTTAAGTCCGCTGCCATGCTTGTGGAGGGGAAGCTGACACGCAACCGTTTGCCTCCATCAAGTTCCGAGGTTTTCACCTTTACCTTTTCATCGACAATAGCGATAACAGCGTCTTCGCCTAACGAGGATTTCCAGTGCAATGCTGATAGCTCAGCCGCCTCAATTCCTGATGTACATAGTAGCCCTGCAAGAATAATTGCTGTGCCGGTTTGTTTTTTATGTTTCATATGCGATGTCTTATTCATGGTCATACTCTCTATAAGAAGTACCAACTTATCGGTCAACTTTTAAACTTGCATCACGCCCAACCCATGTTCCGGCTGAGTTTAATACCTGCTCCTTTACTACAATTTTACTTTCATCAATACTGATAATTTTTCCGTAGTTCTGTCCAAGATAATTGCCTACCTGTGCGGTTTGAACAGCCCCTTCAGGCGTTTTTATAATTGCCAGCTTTTCGCTTTCTCTGAATAAGGTTCCTACCATCATCAAAGAGTCGAGTGGATAATTTTCCAGTGGCTCACGTCGACGGTTGGTATCTGGTCCCGTGCCGGCGCGGGCTGAAACTACGCGCCTGGGTTTCAGGTTTTCTACATTAAAGGGGTCATCAAATTCCTGAGCACTATATGCATAAGGTTCCACGGGTTTTATATTTGGCAATGGTTCAATCTCTTTTGCCTTCATGTTGTTCGAATTTGCTACAAACTGTACGAGGCTCTCTTTCTCCTGCTGTTGACAGGCTGTTATCAATAGCACGAATGATGACAGAACTAAGAATGCGATTTTTCTTATCATCTTCTTGCCCTCGCTTTCTTACTTTTCTTCTTTGGTGTAGCACTTACAATGCTGTCCTCATCAAGATAATGGTAAGTATTCAGAACAGCTGCCATCTTTAAAGCACCGCCCTTGCCGGTTATTTTCACGTTACCTACCGTGACAATCCTTGACAGCGTAGATAGATCACTGATGAATTCGCCATACTGATGATATGTTCCATCTGCATTGACTTTGATTGGCAAAACAGCATAAAAATCTTTCACGGCCTTATTGCCCGGATCAAAAAGGCTAAACTTCAGCCCCTGCCCAAGACCTGCCTGGGTAATATCAATTAACAACTCAGGCACTTCTGTCTTGTTCGGTAATTGCTGTAAAAGCAGGCCGAAACGCTGCCTGATTTCTTCCATCTGCTTCTGATAAGCAGGGAGATTTATCGCAAGCTTCTTTTTTTCCAGGAAGGTTGTTTTGAGCGCCTGTTCCTTTCGCTCACGCGTCTCAAGCTCGGCGACCTGGTCCTTGATGATGTACCAGTACCCGGCAAACAGTATTGCCCCTGCACCGATAAGAATCAGTAGCATTTTCAACGACACCGGCCAGGTTGATGGATCATTGATATCAGCATTTTTAATATCGTCAATTCTGAAAGCAAAGTCAGATGCGCGCATTACCTGGCTCCTCCTGCCTTTGCCTGAGTACTAGCCGCCGATTTTTCTTCCGGCTTTGCTTTCTTCCTGGCTTTAGTGAATTTAAATTTAAGTGTAAAGCTGCTTACTCGTATGCCTTTATCATTTTTGATATTAATTACATTCAAATTAGGCGTAGTAAATATATCCGACGCTTCTATCAGGCGCATGAACTTTGAAATTGTGCCATTGGAATCTGCGGATCCCTTCAGGGTAATAGCATTCCCCTTGATCTCGAACAGAGTCAGGTACATTCCTTTAGGCAGGTTCTTTGCCAGGCCATCAAACAGCTTGACCATCCTGGTCCGGTCAGATTGTAATTTCTGTATCACTTCCATGCGTGATATCAGGTCGGCCTTCCTTTTTTTGACTTTATTGACCTCCTGCAATTCTTTCTCGACCTTTTTTATCTCCTGCTCAAGATAGGAATTTCGCTGCTCCTGTTCTTCAATCAGGCCATTCATATACAAATAAGCCCAACCAACAACTGCAGCCATTAGTAATGCAATGCCAATGGCAATATTTCTAACCTGTTTATCGATTTCCTTACGGCGGAGTTCACGCCATGGAAGCAGATTAAGCTGTGACATCTACTTGCCCCCCCTTAAAGCCAGACCGCACGCCACCATGAGTGATGGTGCATCCAGTGCCAGTGTTTGGGCCTTCAGTTTGGGTGATAAGGACATATTGGAAAAAGGATTCGCAATGTCCACCGGCAGATCGGCTTTACTGGCCAATAGTTCATCAATCCCCTGGATCTGCGAACAACCACCCGCAAGCATGATGCTATCAACTTTGTCATGCTGGGAAGAAGAATAAAAGAATTGCAGACCGCGCATCGCTTCCTGACACATAGCATCCATGAAGGGGCGCAAAATTTCCGGTTGATAATTATCAGGCAGACCACCTACTTTCTTCGCCTGAACCGCTTCTTCGAAAGAGAGTCCATAGCGACGCTGAATTTCTTCGGTTAGCTGGTTACCTCCAAAACTGTGATTTCGAGTATAGATAGAGCGATTATTTTCTATTATATTCACATGCAGAGTTGTCGCACCAAAGTCCATAACAGCCGTCAATTTTCCCATCCCGCCACCGGGCAAATCCTGGACGATCTGTTCATAGGCATTCTCGACTGCATAATATTCAACATCGAGTATTACCGGTGTCAGTCCGGCGTCCTCCAGCACAGCCACATAATCGTCAACAATTTCTTTTCGGCAGGCCACAAGTAAAATTTCATCTTCACTTGGTGTATCAGCAGATGGCCCAAGCACTTCGAAATCCATGTTTACTTCATCGAGCGGATAGGGAATATAGTGATCTGCTTCCTGTGCAATCTGGTTCTCAAGCTCGTCTTCACGCAGACCATGCGGCATGTATATTCGTTTTGCTATTACGTGTGAACCAGGAATCGCTGTGGCGGCATTTCTGGATCGTGCGCCAGAACGCTTGACCGCCCGGGTAATTGAGCTACTTACCTGCTCAACGTCAGCGATAGTGTTTTCCGTGACTGCATTTAGCGGTAATGACTCAATCGAATAGTGAAGAAGTCGAAAATTATTACCACTTTTCTCCAGTTCAACCACCTTAATGGCCGTTGAACTGATGTCCAGCCCTAAAATTGAATTCGATTTTTTTGAGAAAATGCCCAATGTTTTCCTTTCTATTCAGCTAGTTATGATATTTAGGTGCTACTTTGGATTAACATTTATATGCAACTATAGAACAATAAAGCCTTCTTTGCCAAATTCTTTCTCAAATTATTTACTGGTTTTGTGCCTTTGAGACCTTTAGAATTGACCGCCCGTAGGAATTACGCCTCAAACATGTCAAAAAATAACAGCTTACTATGAGCTCTAACAAAATTTTCATCCAGCTACTCTCTACTTTTATCGCACTCTTTTTTGCCGGTATTCTGGCCGTTGCTGCGCTGGTTCTTTATTTCCTTCCCCAGCTTCCTGCAACTGAAGACATCATGCAGATTCAACTCAGCGTCCCGTTGCGTATCTACACAGAAAAGGACGAACTTATTGCCGAGTATGGCGAAAAGCGGCGATTGCCAATAGCCATTGAGGATACGCCTCAAAACCTGCTGAATGCCATCCTCGCCGCCGAAGATGCCAACTTTTATCAGCATAGCGGCGTGGATTTCACCGGTATACTGCGTGCAGTTCTGGCCAACTTTCGCTCCGGCGGTCATGGCCAGGGGGCCAGCACCGTGACTATGCAAGTAGCTCGCAACTACTTTTTGACACGGGAAAAAACCTATACGCGTAAATTCAAGGAAGTACTACTGGCATTCAAGCTGGAAAAACAGCTGGAAAAAAAGCAAATACTTGAATTATACGTTAATAAAATCTTCCTCGGTCACCGCTCCTACGGGTTTGGTGCTGCCGCCATGGTCTATTACGGCAAGCCCGTTTCTGAACTGGACCTGACACAACTTGCCATGCTTGCAGGTTTACCCAAGGCACCATCCAGTAATAATCCTGTCAGCAACCCCGAGCGTGCAATCAGCCGCCGAAATTATGTCCTCGGACGGATGCTAAAACTTGATTACATCACACAACAACAGTATGAACATGCATTGACAGCACCTGTCACTGCAAAAAAGCACTCCACCAATCCTGATCTACACGCTCCTTACATCGCAGAAATGGTGCGCGACTACATGGTCGAAAATTATGGCGAAGAAGAAACCTATACCGCTGGATACAATGCCTATACCAGCATCAATGCAGATTTCCAGCGTGCCGCAAACCAGGCACTATTCAACGGCCTGGTTACCTATGATGAACGACATGGTTTCCGCGGTGCAATCGGACACGGTTCCGTCAATACTGACTCAGATAAGGATAGCCTGAATCAACAACTTTCTGAATATCATTCCGTCGGCGAACTGGTGCCGGCAATCGTACTAAGCACAAAAAATGACATTATTGCTGCCTATACCCAGCAGAAAAAAATCATTGAGATAGCAAAGAAAAACTACAGCTGGGCAAAAAAATACAAGGATGAAAATACCCTGGGCAGCAGGCCAAAAACTGCATCAGATGTCGTTAGTGCCGGCGATATTGTCTACGTACGGCAAAATAATGAAGCTGAATGGCGGCTATCCCAGCTGCCTGCCGTAGAAGGCGCGCTGATATCTCTCCGACCGGAAGACGGAGCCATACTGGCACTATCAGGGGGGTTCAACTTCTTTGCCAGTAAATTTAATCGCGCAACACAGGCGAGACGGCAGCCCGGATCAAATATTAAACCCTTTATCTATTCTGCCGCACTGGATAATGGCTTTTCACCCGCCAGCATGATTAGTGGCGCGCCTGTTGTTGTCAAAGACAACTCTCTCGGCAGCGCCTGGAGACCGGAAAACTACAGCAAGAAATTTTTTGGCCTTACCCGTATGCGAGAAGCACTGAAGCGATCTCTCAATCTTGTGTCTATCCGGCTACTGCGGTCTGTTGGTATAGAGAAAGCACGTAATCACTTACAGAAATTTGGTTTCCCAGCAGAACACCTTCCTGAAAACCTTTCACTTGCGCTGGGAACTGCCTCGCTGCTACCCCTCGAAGTTGCACGTGCCTATGCGGTAATTGCGAATGGTGGATTCCTTATCGAACCTTATTTTATCGATCGTATAGAGGACTCGATGCATAACATCATCTTTCAGACAGCGGCACTGACTGCCTGTGAACTTTGCCCGACTCCCGTTGAACTGGCGCCAGCCATTCAATATGATGAAAAGCCTGCTGATACGCTTGCCCCGGTCGCAACAGGCCTGGAAGTCAACATAGCAGCGAATAATGACAATGCCATCCCTGAGCAACAGGAAACTGAGCAACAGGCTGCTGATCATGCACCCTGGGCAATCAGCAGAGAAAATGCCTTTTTGATGCGCAGTATGCTGCAGGAGGTCATACGTGGCGGCACCGGCAGAAAAGCGAGATCATTGGGGAGACCTGATATCGGCGGCAAAACCGGCACCACAAATGACCAGCAGGATGCCTGGTTCAGCGGCTTCGGCCCCGGCATAGAAACAACGGTATACATTGGTTTTGACACACCTGCGCCCATGGGCCGCAAAGAAGTAGGCGGGCGGGCGGCACTACCGGTGTGGATAGACTATATGAAAGTGGCCCTGGATGGTGTGCCGGTGAAACTCATCGACATACCCGATGGCATCGTCCCAGCCTATATCGATAAAAAAACCGGCAGACGGACCTCTAAAGAACGGCCCGGGGCAATGCTGGAATATTTCATGCTCGGGCAGGAGCCGACATCAGGCATTCATACTGAAGGCAGCCCGCTATACTCTGAAGATCAACCAGCTGAAGAGCTGCCTGAGGATATATTTTAGAACAAGTTTCAAGTTTCAAGTTTCAAGTTTACAAATCACAACATAAAATTAGAGTTACAGTATTTTTGAAGTTCGACTTGAAACTTGAAACTTGAAACTTGGAACTAAAAATACTTACCGCGAAGACTGCACCAGGCAAACAATTATGCTTCTTTCTTTACAGCCTTCTCTTTAAGTCTTTTTCTTTACAGCTTTCTTCTTCACTGATTTTTTCTTTTTAACAGCCTTCTTTTTAACGGCTTTCTTTTTGACTGCCGTAGCGCCTCGTTTCTCGGCGGCCCTGATGGCTTTTGCGCCACGGGCTGATATCAGGCGTATTTTTTTTCCACTGGACTCAAGTTCCTCCACCAGTTCTGAAACTTTTGTCAGCTTATTTTCTGCAACTTTAATTGTTGCGTCAGGCCGACCATTTGGGTTCTTTATCAGGACAAAGCCACCGCCATAAAACTGTTGCGTGAGACGTTTTTTTACCTTGGTCGTATCCGCTAGTATCGATTTACATTCATCAAGAGATAATGATCCCGGCTCCCTGTCTTTGGGTATTTTAGCGTTCTTGAATCCATCGGTAATAAATGGCCCCCAGCGGCCATCGAGTATTTGTATCGATTCACCTTCAAATAGCCGAATTTCCTTTTCGGTATCTGATTTTTTCTTATCATTAATGAAAGCTAGAGCCTGTTCCAGCTCTATTACATGAGGGTCTTCCGGCTCGATAGACACATTATTTTTCACTAGATCGATGCCTTTAACTGCTTGCTTCTCAAGAAGGTCCCTAACTTCTGTGTTAACAAAGCTGGCATAGGATCCGAAACGGCCTGTGCTAACCATGACTTCTTCACCAGCAGCTGTTTCCCCCAGCACTCTTGGTAACTCAAACAAGGGCATCACATCTTCCAGTGAAACTTTATCCATACGCTGATCCGGCCGTAAGCCTGCAAATACAGGCTTTTCCTCATCAGCGCTGGTACCAATTTGAGCATATGGGCCGAATCTACCGATTCGGACACTGACCGGGCGGCCACTCTTCGGATCACTACCAAGCAAACGCGCCTGCATGGCTTCATCGCGAGAAATATCTTCCGAATTCTCCACATCTTTGTGAAACGGCCAGTAAAATGCGGCGATCATTTCCTGCCACTTCAACTCCCCTGCGGCAATTTTGTCGAATTCATCCTCCACCCTGGCGGTAAAGTTAAAGTCGATGACTTCATCAAAATATTTAACAAGAAAATCAGTCACCACACCGGCTATATCGGTGGGAAACAACTTGGACTTTTCAGCACCCGTGATCTCGGTTTTATCTGTATTGACAACCTTAATACCATCCAGCACCCGTACCCTGACCAGTCGCTCACGGCCTTCTCTTTCTTCTTTATTTACATACCCGCGATTCTGGATAGTAGAGATGGTAGGGGCATAGGTAGACGGACGGCCAATACCCATTTCTTCAAGTTTTTTCACCAGGCTGGCTTCCGTGTACCTGGCAGGCGGGCGGGAGAACACCTCCTGTGCCTGCATCAGTAAACGGGGCAGGTTCTGGCCTGTGTGCAGGGGCGGAAGCATTTTTCTATCATCAGTCTCACCATTGCCATAGACTTTAAGGAAGCCATCAAATATCAGGACTTCCCCCTTCGCCTGCATCGTCTCGTCAACGGTAGAAATGTCGACGGTAGCGGTAGTTCGCTCAAGTTTCGCATCAGCCATCTGTGATGCGATTGCCCGCTGCCAGATCAACTGGTACAGGCGCTGCTCGTTTCTTTCACCAGCAACCTTATCTATCGAAAAGTCCGTTGGGCGTATCGCCTCATGGGCCTCCTGGGCACCAGCAGATTTAGACTTATAGGCCCGGGTTTGAATATAGTTTTTACCAAATTCATTGCCAATGACCTCTTTTGCCTGCGCAACGGCAAGCTCGGACAGGTTGACTGAATCTGTTCGCATATAGGTGATTTTTCCTGATTCATAAAGACGCTGCGCAATCACCATGGTCTGTTTGACCGAGAAACCCAGCTTCTGCGATGCTTCCTGCTGCAGTGTCGAAGTTGTAAAAGGGGCGCGCGGTGATCTTTTTGCAGGCTTTTTAGTGATATCAGAAAGAATGAAACTTGCTTCTGCGACACTTTCAAGAAAGGCGGTAGCATCATCCAGACTCGCTTTATCTTTGGCTAAACGGGCAGCAAGCACCGCGCCGTCGCCCGCATCAAATTCGGCACTTATCCTAAACGAAGACTCTGCAGTAAAGCGGTCAATTTCTCGCTCACGATCAACAATCAGCCTTACCGCTACAGATTGCACTCGGCCTGCTGATAAACCGGTCTGTATCTTTTTCCACAGCACCGGTGACAGTTCGAAGCCAATCAATCGGTCAAGGACTCTGCGTGCCTGTTGCCCGTTGACCAGGTTTCTGTCTATCCTTCGCGGGTTTTCAATCGCATGCAGGATCGCCGGCTTGGTGATTTCGTGAAATACAATTCGGCGAGAATTATCTTCATTCAGACCCAGCGCTTCTTCAAGATGCCAGGCTATGGCTTCACCTTCACGGTCTTCATCTGATGCCAGCCAGACCATTGATGCCTTTTTAACGGCTTTTCTCAGATCGGCGATGACCTTCTTTTTATCATCTGAAATTTCGTAGCTTGTTTCAAAATTATTATGAATATCTATGGCATTTTTTTTTGGTAAATCCCGGATATGGCCATAGCTTGAAAGCACAAGAAAGCCGTCACCAAGAAATTTTTCAATGGTTTTGGCCTTGGCCGGTGATTCAACTATAACGAGATTTTCACTCACAGATACATTTTCCGAACGCGGTAATTGATTGTCCACATGGCGTGATTACCAACTGGATTACACGGGCTGTACGGATCACAGCAAGCGGCGATTCTGCCAAGAACTGAAGAAGAAAACAAACACCATCAGAATTTCTGATGAGAAATATTAAATTATTCTTATTAAAAACAAATAGCTAATGGAAAATAAAAGTCTCAGTGAAGGACATCCTGTTCTAGCTCAAACAGTAGATTTTCGAGCCACAGGTAGTTGGTCTCTCTGCCCGGCTGGTTGTAGAGAACCATCATTGCTACCCATTTCATCTGATCCAGATCAATGATTTCTGACTCCAGGGCCATGGCACGATCCAGTACCACTTCACGCACCGAGGGCGTGATTATCTTATAAAATTCAAGCCGTGTGAGAAAGCCAATAGCAGGCAAGGATATTTTCTCCCGTTCCCGCCCAGAATAAACGCGTGTGCTGGATGTGGAAGTACCGATTGAATGAGGATAATCATCCTGCTCACAAAGTACAGACAGATCCTCCAGCCATGCGAATGCTTTAGTGATCTCACCCTGCTTAAAACCGGCATAACCAAGCTCCGTAGTAAGCGTCGTCGCATCAGGCTCTTCGGCTTGCTCGTAATCATCATCAATAAAATTTTCAAAGATGTACATAAGCACATCCAGCATATTGTCTTTCATGGCAGGGCCGGGTTCCAGGGGAAAGAGAGGCTTACCGTGCAGACGAAAGTCTGCCGGCAGAGTGTCACTTCAATGCAGTGATGGCATTTATCAGTCAATAACATCGCCAAATCGCAGATTTACCTCTATATTTAATTCAAATTATAGCAGATTACTCAACAATCACACTATAGATGGCTTAATTTACCAACCGGGTATTCACTTTCTTAAATTAATATATCAAGCAATTTATAATATTCAGATATTTTTTACCTGGATTTACTGACATCTTAATTTGACCCGCCTGCTAAACACCCCTCCTGGCAGGCTTTCTATCAACCCCTTCAGCTCCAGCTGGCTAATATTCACCGATAATTCTTCAATTCCCATGCCAGTACGTGATATCAAACTATCCAGTGGCACTGGGTCGAATCCCAGTGCATCCAACAATAACCGCTCCTGCTCTGGCAGCTCGAGCACCGTATCCTTACACTTATTATTACTATTGCCACCTGTATCTTCATGCTCTTTTGACACATCAGGCAGCATCATCAGAATTTCTTCAGCAATGTCCTCTGCGGTTTCAACCAGCTTCGCCCCCTGTTTAATAAGCCAGTGACAGCCACGAGACTGGGGAGAATGAATTGAGCCGGGTATAGCAAAGACCTCTCTATCCTGCTCCATCGCACATCGGGCAGAAATGAGTGAACCGCTTCGCCTGGCCGCTTCCACAACCAGCGTCCCCAGTGACAAGCCACTTATCACACGGTTTCGGCGAGGAAAATTAGCCTGTAAAGGGGCGACCCCTATCGGAAACTCCGATATCAGCAAACCTTTTTCTACAATTTCATGTGCCAACTCCCGATTATGTGCCGGGTATATCCTGTCAAGGCCAGTTGCCGCAACGGCGATTGTTTTACCAGACTTGCCCGTGCTATCCCTTGCTGACAGTGCCCCCTGATGAGCAGCGCCATCAATCCCTGCTGCCAGGCCTGAAGTAATGGTTAAGCCACAGGCAGCAAGTTCACTTGAAAATGCGCGCGCATTCTCAATACCACCCGCTGTCGGATTGCGACTGCCGACGATGGCTAATTGAGGCGTGTGCAGCAAGCTGGCATTGCCTTTCAGGAACAATACCGGAGGGGGGCGGTGAATTCTGGTAAGCAGATCAGGATAGCCCTGGTGCTGGAAAAAGATTACCCGGTGACAGGCGTTTTCCTCCAGCCATAGCATATCCTGTTCAACATTTGTTGCGTCTATCCCTTTGAGGAGTATATCGACTGCATCATCTGACACACCCGAGATGCGAGATAACTGCGTCCGGTTAGCCTTAAAGACTGCGCTAGCGGAACTGAAACATTGAAAAAGGTTTGAAAAGGCTGCAGGGCCAACACCCGACACCCTGTTCAATGCCAGACGGGCGGTAAGTTCTTCATCCATCGGTTTCCCAGACCATCCTTGTCTGACTATTATTTAATATACGACCTGCAGCATTAATCGGCAGCGGGGGAGTAAGTGGTCACTCCAGGTTAATGACCTTGTCATTAACCGCCACACCCTGGTTAGAACGCATGATCAGGCCATAGCTGATTTTTCCATAGGTCTTAAAGATCATGATTATCCCGCTGCGCTCAATGGGTAGCCTGTATTTTTCCTTCGTCACAGGATCTCTCTGAACGCCTCTGTCACGCATCGTCTGTAAGACATGTCCTGGCTCCAGCCCCTGATCTGAACCTGCTGAAAGTGTTACTACATCCCCGGGGCCGTACTCAGCCATTTCTGATACAGCACCCAGTATATTCATTGATACAGGTTCCCTGAAAGGCTTTGGGTGATAATAGGGCAAACTCAGTGTAGTTACTGCCGGTACCAGTCGGTCGCCCTGATTGATCTCTTTGCTGGACTTGATAATCCGGAGCTTTGCAGGATCGCCCGGCCGCAGCATTTCCGCCTCACCTATCGTCTCCGTTTCGTAAGCAATTACCTTTTTATTATCAGGATTGATCAATGCCCCACGCATTCTGATGATCTTAAACCTTGAACCCGGTGCCCCATCAATCTTGCGCACATACATATCACTCAGGGCGCCGAGCACAACTTCATGATTGATGCCTTCTGTAACATAGGCCAGATTGTCAAGATTTCGTGACTCGACGATCTCTCTCTCTTCCAGAAATGCCAGGATTACCTGCGGCGGAATAACAGGAATAGCATTATCCAGCTTCTCAATATAGACGGCCGGCCCCATTTTCACGACCTTCCTGGCAGCCCGTTCACGTCCGCTAAGATGCTCCAGATACGGCTGACCATCTGTGTAACGCAACACCAGCCTGTCGCCAGGATAGATTAAATCGGGGTTTTGGATATAGGTGTTCTGACGCCAAATCTCCGGCCAGCGCCAGGGATCCTTGAGAAACTTCCCTGAGATATCCCACAGGGTATCTCCTTTTACCACGGTATAATCAACCGGGTGATTGTCAGCCAGTTCTACCGAGGCAGCACTCGCGGCTGCGGATACGGCAAAAGCCGTCAACAGAAGAACAATTTTTAGTGAGTTAAGAATCTTCATGTGGTCTATCCCGTCTTTTTCTGGAAGTCTAGATGAATACACCGAACCTGACCATGTCGGCTATCTACAAAAGGCACACTTCCATCGGTTTTTCAAAGGATCATAGCACCTAGTTAAAGTAATTTCTTCATATTTTGATCTAACTTACACTGCAAATCAGGTTCAGGGCAAGCATTCTCTGCAATTAATTCACCAATTATCACTACAAAATGCTAAAAACAGCCCCATTTAAAGGTGTATCTCTATAGTCACAGGGTATAATTCGGCAATGAGCACCCTTAAATAATCATCAAATATGGCCCTGCTAGACATACTAATCTATCCTGACCCGCGACTCCATGCAAAAGCGCGACCGGTTGAACAAGTTGACAAGCGTATTCAAACGCTAATCGCAGACATGTCAGAAACCATGTATGCGGCACCCGGGATTGGCCTGGCTGCCCCCCAGGTTAATGTACTGGAGCGCATAATTGTCATAGATATTAGTGATAGTAAGGACTCACTACTGGCAATGGTGAATCCACAGATTATTCATACCGAGGGCTGCACCGAACAGGAAGAAGGATGCCTGTCGGTTCCCGGCATCTATGCACAGGTAAGCCGTGGCGAGAAAATCTGTGTCCGTGCGCAGGACAAAGATGGCGAAACATTTGAGCTGGTTGCCGAAGGCCTGCTCGGGATTTGTATCCAGCACGAAATCGACCATCTCGATGGCAAAGTATTTGTTGACTACCTGTCACGTCTGAAGCAGGACCGAATCAAAAAAAAGATGCTGAAAGCGCAAAAATAGTCCTGACAACCATTACTGAATAACAAATTAACACAGCCCTATGAGAATTATCTTTGCCGGCACGCCGGAATTTTCTGTTCCCGCTCTGGAGGCAATACTTGCAGCCGGACACGAGGTTGTAGCGGTCTATACCCAGCCAGACCGACAGGCCGGTCGTGGCAGACAAACCCGGCCCGGGCCGATAAAGGAATGTGCACAGAAACACGGCCTGCTGATTGAGCAGCCCGCCTCATTGAAAGAAGCCTCAACAAAAATGAAAGCCTTTTCTGCCGATGCCATGGTCGTGGTAGCCTATGGCCTGCTTCTGCCACCGGAAATACTGGAAATACCTGTACATGGCTGCCTGAATATACATGCATCCCTGCTTCCCCATTGGCGAGGTGCGGCGCCGATACACCGGGCAATTGAAGCCGGCGATAAAGAAACAGGAATTACCATCATGCAGATGGATTCCGGCCTCGACACCGGAGATATTCTTGCGCAATACCCGGTCATTATCGAACAGACAGACACCGTGGAATTACTGCATGACCGGCTGGCAGATACAGGTGCGGTGGCAATCACCGATGTTCTGGCTAATCTCGCCGGCTATCAGGAGAATGCCGTTTCACAGGAGAATGCGTTAAGCAGCTATGCAAAAAAAATCAGTAAATTGGAGAGTGATATTGACTGGTCAGAGGATTGCGGGGTGATAGAACGGCGTATCCGCGCTTTCAACCCCTGGCCCGGCACACAGACCTGCTACAGAGGCTGCAAATTGCGAATATTACAGGCTGAATGCTGTGATGAAAGTTTGTCAGCGGGTCCGGGAACCATCCTCTCGGCAGACAAATCAGGCATTCGCGTCGCCTGTGGAAAAGGTGTTTTACGTATTCGAAAATTACAGCGCCCGGGCGGTAAAGCGCTGTGCGCGGCAAACTTCCTGAATGGTATGAAGATGGATAGCGGAACAGTGCTGGAGAACACGGTCAATGACCCGGGCCAACGATAAAACATCTGCCAGGATAGTTGCCAGCAGAGCTGTGCAGCTAGTCGCTGATAAAGGATTCAACAGTGACAAAGCTCTGCAGGATGCCGGTATTGACAAGTTAGCCGATGCCCGTGATGTTTCATTTGCCAGATCCATATGTCTTGGCACGCTGCGCTGGTATCAGCAAATGGAAATAATTCTCTCGCAACTGCTGGACAAGCCCCTGCAGCGCAAACACCGGGACATACATTTTCTTCTGCTATCGGCACTGTTTCAGCTATCGAAAACCGATATCGCCAGACATGGAATAGTATCGGAAGCCGTTAATATCGTTTATACATTAAAGAAAAAATGGGCCAAGGGCCTGGTCAACGGCGTGTTGAGGAACTATCTGCGGCAGGCTGAGTCGCTAAAGATAAAGATAGACCAGGATCCGCTAGCCACAAGCTCCCACCCGCAATGGCTGTTACAGATAATCCAGAACTCATGGCCTGAATCATGGCGGGACATTACAGATGAAAACAATAAACAGGCACCCATGTCACTGCGTATTAATGTCCAGCGCACTAGCCGTAAAGACTACCTTGATCAACTTGAATCATCCGGCATTCCAGCCCTGGGCAGTGACATAACACCCTCCGGCATTACGCTGGAAACGCCCTGCCAGATAGAAGGATTACCCGGTTTTGACGAAGGACTGGTTTCTGTTCAGGACATAGCACCACAACTTGCAGCAGGCCTGCTTGATCTGCAGGATGGTCAGCGGGTACTCGATGCCTGTGCTGCGCCCGGGGGGAAAACGGCCCATATAGTAGAAGCATCAAATGGCAAGGTTGAATTGACTGCACTGGAGCTGGACCCACAACGCCTGCTGCGTATCGTTCAAAACCTGGAGCGGCTGGGGCAAAAAGTTGATGTCATACAGGGAGATGCCGGTAAGCCCGATACATGGTGGGATAATCAGAGGTATGATCGCATACTGCTGGACGCCCCCTGCTCCGGCACCGGCGTCATTCGCCGTCACCCCGACATCAAACTGCTGCGCCGTGCCACAGACATTGATCAGCTGGCGCAACAGCAGCTACAGCTAATAATTGCGCTATGGCCATTGCTGAAAAAGGGCGGCAAATTACTCTATGCTACCTGCTCTATCCTGCCGCAGGAGAACGAAAATGTCATTTCCAGCTTCCTGTTGCAAGAAGATCATGCAAATGAACAGCGTATAGATGTAAACTACGGTCACTCACGCCAGCATGGAATACAAATTCTGCCAGGCGAACACCAGATGGACGGCTTCTTTTATGCTTGCCTGCAAAAAAACTAATATTCGACCCATACTCTGTCTGTTGCTGCTCTCGCTGTGGTCCTCTGCGGCCAGCAGCCGCGGCTTCACCATTGACCATATAGAAGCCCGCCATGACGATGAGTCTATTCAGGTTGATGGAAAACTTACCCTGAACCTGACTGATGATGTAAGAAAGGCCCTGAGCAAGAGCATCCCGCTGCAGTTAAATATGGAATTTGTCCTTAGACGTGTGCGCAGTTATGTATGGGACAAGGAAGTGGCCATCTGGACTGTGCCTATTGCCATATCCTATAAACCGGTATCGGATGAATATGTGGTTAGCAGGCCAGATTTACTGAATCAGCAGGAAAGCTTTGGCAGCCAGAGTGAGGCACTGGAAAGATTAGGGGTCTTCAAACAGTTGAACCTGCCTTTGGAACAGCCATTAATACAGGGAAAAAGGTATGCACTCGATGCGCGCATCAAGCTGGATCTGGGTAAGTTACCGGCCATGATGCGTCCACTGGCCTATTTTTCATCATCCTGGCACCTAAACAGCAAGTGGACAGAGTGGCCTCTCAGACACTAAAAAATATCATTGGCAGTCCTGCATCGTCACTGATTCTGTCGTTAATATTGTTAGCGGCTCTTTTGCTGCTCAGCATAGCCGCACAAAACACGACGCAGCTGTCTGAACTCTACGCACCACTACTGGTTATCAACCTGGTTGGCATCTTCATTCTGCTGGTACTGAACCTGGGGAGTGTTTACAAACTGATCCAGCAGGTACGAGCGAAGGTTATCGGTTCACGACTCACCTTGCGCATGGTCGGCATGTTCACACTGCTTGCCTTTATGCCGCTGTCAGTCGTCTATTATATCTCAACACAATTTCTCAGCCACGGCATCGACAGCTGGTTTGATGTGCGCATTGAACAGGCCATGTCCGATGCCACTCTGCTTGGCCAGGTGTCGTTGAAATCATTAAAAGAAGGACAGGTCGACACACTGATACGCTACGTTGCAGATTTAGAAGAAACGACTGACAGCCTTGAAATGATCAGCCTGCTTGATCGTATTCGGCGTGAAGAAAATTACAGTGAAACCGCCATGTTCACCCAGCGAGGCCGGATTCTTGCCTCCAGCTCCATGCAGCCAGGAACCTTACTCCCTTCGCAGCCTGATGAGCGCGTCTTCACTTCACTCAGCACGCAGGGCGTTTATGCAGATCAGGAAACCGGCATAGATGGTAGCCAGATACTTCGAATCGCTGTTATCGTACCCTCCGCATCGGTGGGTATGACACCTAATGTACTGCAGGCAATCAAACCAATTCCTCTGCGCTTTGCAAACCTGGAATCCAGTATCAATACAGCAATCGGTGAGTATGATCGATTACTCTACCTGCGCGGCCCGATCAAATTCGGTTTTATAATGACATTAAGCCTGGTCAGCCTGATGACATTGCTGCTTGCCGTCTGGACAGCTACTTTTTCCGCCCGTCGCCTGGCATCACCATTGCGGGAACTGGCCGAGGGCACCCAGGCAGTCGCCGACGGCAACTACAGCACACAGCTGCCCGTCACCTCCAGTGATGAATTCGGCATTTTGATAAAGTCATTCAACCGCATGACCCAGCAGATCTCCAGGGCACGCGAAAATGCGCAGACCAGCCAGGCCAGGCTGGTCGAACAACATACTTATCTGGAAACCATACTCAGCCACCTGTCGTCCGGTGTCCTGTCCTTTGATGCCGACCGTCGTTTGCGTGCCCATAATAGCCGTGCCTGTGAAATACTGGGTATAGAAAAAATGGATGAACTGTATGATCAGGATTTACATTCACTGGCCCGGACACAGCCATCACTAAAAAATTTTTTCTCCGTACTCAACGAAACCATGTCAGCGAATAAACCTGAATGGGATGAAGAACTGGTTCTCTTTAGCTCTCGCGGCAAACAGGTTCTACTCTGTCGCGGTACGCGCCTGCCCGGCAAGCAGGCGGGCGAATCAGGTTATGTTTTTGTTTTCGACGACATCACTGTCATGCTGCAGGCACAGCGCGATGCCGCCTGGGGAGAAGTTGCCAGGCGCCTGGCCCATGAAATCAAGAACCCGCTGACCCCTATCCAGCTGTCAGCCGAGCGAATCAGACAGAAATACCTGCATACCCTCGATGACAGCGAGAAACAAACACTGGACCGTGCAACCCGCACCATCTCTGAGCAGGTTGAATCAATGAAAGAAATGGTGAATGCCTTCTCCAACTATGCTCAGCCGGTCAGCATGAATATTAATAATGTGGACCTGAACCAGTTGCTCGCTGATGTCGTCGAACTCCATAAAGGGCATAATGAACCGGTCGAGATCAAGCTGTCGCTGGATGAATCCATTTCACCGATGATGCTCGACTCGGGTCGCATGCGCCAGGTATTTAACAACCTGATAGTCAACGCTATCCATGCACTCAGGCAAACCGAACATGCACAGCTGCGGGTCAGTACCGAATCCGGTATCGGCAAGCAGACAAACATCGTCACTATCCATTTTGAAGATAATGGGCCGGGGATACAGAAAGAGCTGCTGGATAACCTGTTCGAGCCTTATGTCACCAGCAAGGAAAAAGGCGGCGGCCTGGGCCTGGCAATCGTGAAAAAGATTATCGATGAACACGGCGGCACTATCTGGGTAAAAAATATGAAAAATAATGGCAGCTGCTTTACCATCCAGTTACCGGTAAAAATATATAATTTAAATGAGTAGCAACAATACACATCTTAAAAACAATGAAAAATAATCGCATTCTAATCACTGATGATGAGCCGGAAATCTGTCGGCTGGTACAGGAAATTCTTGAAGATGAAGATTACATCGTCGCCACTGCCAATAATGCTGAAGAAGCACGCAAGGCACTGAGTGAATTCACACCCGACCTTGTATTGCTGGATATCTGGATGCCCGGTACTGATGGCATCAGCCTGCTAAAAGAATGGATGCAAAATGAAGAAGCCCCCCCATCGGTAGTAATGATGTCGGGTCATGGAAATGTTGAAACTGCAGTAGAAGCAATACGCTTCGGTGCCTATGATTTTCTTGAAAAGCCACTCTCTATGGCAAAACTCCTGGTCACCGTGCAAAGAGCCCTGCAAAATGTTCAGTTACGCAACGAAAATATTCAGTTGCGGCAGCAATTACAGCCTCTCAATGAGCTGATTGGAGATAGCCAAAGCATGCAACAGCTGCGAGGGCAGATAAAGCTTGTTGCTAACACTGAAAGTTGGGTTCTGGTTACAGGTGAACCGGGTAGCGGTAAGGAAGTCGCTGCCCGCATGATACATAAACTCAGCCGACGGGCAGAAGCCGAGCTGGTGACAATCAATCTGGCGGCCATTCCAGCAGAAAATATTGCCGTGCAAATGTTCGGCTCGGAAAAAGATGGTGTGGTCACGGCAGGTTCATTTGAGCAGGCAAAAGGCGGCACGCTGCTACTGGACGAAATAGCAGACATGGATCCTGGCACTCAGGCCAAACTGATCGGTGCGCTGCGGGAAAACCGCTTCCTGCGCGTGGGCGGCAGTACACCGGTAGACCTCGATGTACGTGTTATAGCTGCCACGACGCACAATCTTGAAGAAGAAGTTACAGCCGGTAATTTTCGCGAGGATCTTTATTATCGATTAAATGTAGTACCGATCCAGATACCACCATTGCGGGACTACCCGGAAGATGTCTCCTTACTCATTGAATATTATCTGGACTATATGACCAGAGTCGAGCACCTTCCCTCTCGCCATTTCTCTGCTGCATCATTCAGCGTGCTGCGACAATACAGCTGGCCAGGTAATGTGCGTGAATTAAAAAACCTGGTGCAACGTTTACTAATTTTAAACCGTGGTGAAGAAGTTACTGTTGAAGAAGTGCAGTCAGCTCTCGGTAATCGCACAATGACAGAAGTATCTACTGAACCCGCACCGGATTACAACCAGTCACTGCGTGATGCTCGTGATCAATTTGAGCGCAGTTATTTGCTCCATCACCTGAAACAGGTAGGTGGCAATGTTAGTGAATTAGCTCAGATCGTAGGCATGGAAAGAACACACCTCTATCGTAAACTTAAGGCGCTGGATATCAACCCGAAGAACAGCCGAAAACAATAGTATAACAGTGCAATGAAAATTATAATTCTAGGTGCTGGGCAGGTAGGTACATCAATTACCGAAATTCTGTCACGCGAGGCCGGGGGTGATATTACTCTGGTTGATATCGACGAGGCACGACTGAGCCTGTTGCAAAACCGTTTTGATATCCGCACGGTACATGGTCATGCCTCGCACCCGGATGTTTTGCGTGAAGCAGGCTGCGACGATGCAGAGCTGATTCTTGCTGTTACCAATAGCGATGAAACCAATATTGTTGCCTGTCGTACAGCTGACTTTTTATTCAATACCCCGAAGAAAATTGCACGCCTGCGTTCAACTCAGTATTTCACAGAAGACACTGACTTTATTAAAGAAGGCCTTGGCATAGACCACATCATCAGCCCGGAACAAATTGTCACCACCGAGTTGCTGCGACTGATAGAAAGACCGGGTGCTCTACAGGTACTGGATTTTGCTGGTGGGCGCATTCAACTGGTCGCCATAAAGGCCTATGATGACGGTCCCCTGGTTGGTCATCATCTACGTGAACTGAAAGACCACTTATCCAATATCGAAACACGTGTTGTTGCCATCTACCGGCAGGGTGAGGCCATCATGCCTGACGGTGAGACTGTGATTGAAGTCAATGATGAAGTCTTTTTCATTGCTGCAACAGAACACATCCGTGCCGTGATGAGTGAAATGCGCAAGCTGGATAAACCGGTGCATGCCATCATGCTTGCCGGCGCGGGCAACATCGGCTTTCGCCTGGCTGAAGCCCTGGAACAGAAAAACTATACAGTCAAGCTAATTGAACAGGACCCGGAGCGTGCCGAAGAAGTTTCAAAACATCTCAAACGGACCATAGTCCTGGTCGGTGACTCAGCAGACGAAGAACTGCTAAAGATGGAGAATATTGACAGAATGGATGTATTCTGTGCCATCACAAATGATGATGAGGCCAACATCCTGTCTGCCATGCTGGCAAAACAACTTGGTGCCCGCAGGGTGATGTCGATCGTCAACCGCACAGCCTATGCAGATCTTATCGAACGTACTATGATCGATATTGCCTATTCACCGAAGCAGGCTACCATCGGCAGCGTATTGCCAAAATTTCGTACTGGTGCCCTGGAAGCCGTGCACTCTCTGCGCCTGGGTACAGCAGAGGCGATTGAAGCTATCGCACTCGATGACAAATCAAGTAAAGTCGTTGGTCGCCGTATAGAAGAAATCCCCTTACCGAAAGGCACTATTATCGGCGCTATCCTGCGTAATGATGATGTCATCATCCCGCATCACGATACTGTCATTCTCGACAAAGATCATGTCATCCTGTTTGTGCAGGAGAAAAAGCATATCAATGAAGTCGTCGGCCTGTTTCAGGTCAGTGCATTTTTTATCTAAAACCGCTCCACGATGCAATCACGCCTCATCTTCAAGGTCCTTGGCTTCCTGATCATCATATTCAGTGTAAGCATGCTGCCCCCCCTGCTTATCGGCTGGTATGACAGCGACGGTACATTGCAAGTGTTTATGCAGTCATGGGGGGTGCTGCTGGTGCTCGGTGTGGTAATGTGGTTTCCTAACCGGAGTAAATCAGCAGACCTGCGGATACGCGATGGTTTCCTGATCGTTGTTCTGTTCTGGCTGGTGCTGGCACTTTCAGGCGCCCTGCCCTTCATACTTGCTGAACACCCTGATATGTCTATCGTTGATGCCGTGTTTGAATCCATGTCCGGCCTGACCACTACCGGTGCAACCGTATTGACCGGTCTTGATCAACTGCCGCGCTCAATTCTTTATTATCGCCAGCAGCTGCAATGGCTGGGCGGCATGGGTATCATTGTCCTTGCAGTAGCTATTGCACCTGTACTCGGTGTCGGGGGTATGCAGCTTTTTCGTGCCGAAACACCCGGGCCGATGAAAAACAATAAACTCACGCCGCGCATTACCGAAACGGCAAAAGCCCTGTGGCTGATTTATTTCGGCCTTACGGTACTCTGCGCTGTGCTCTATTTTGCCGCTGGCATGAATCTGTTTGATGCCATTGGCCATAGCTTTTCCACGCTGGCTATCGGGGGCTTCTCCACCCATGATGCGAGCATCGCTTATTTCAATAGCGCATTAATCGACAGTATTGTTATGCTGTTTATGCTTGTAGCCGGCGTCAATTTTTCACTGCACTATCTCGCCATTCACCGTCGCAGCCTGCGGCACTATATCTCCGATTCCGAGGTAAAGGCCTATCTACTGATACTGTCTGCCCTCTCTGTAATCACAATTAGCCTGCTCATTCGCGATGATATCTTTCCTGATATCTCCAGCACTATCCGCTATGGTCTGTTTCAGGTTATTTCCATTGCCACCACCACCGGCTTCACCACCAGCAGTTTCAGCTACTGGCCCGGTCTGCTTCCTGTACTGCTAATAATAGGCAGCTTTGTCGGCGGCTGCGCCGGCTCTACGGCGGGCGGCATGAAGGTCATCAGGGTTGAACTATTGCTGCGCCAGGGCAGACGTGAAATTGACCGCCTGCTGCATCCCAATGCAGTGCTGCCGATAAAGCTCAATAAAAGACCAGTACCAGACAGCGTGATCAACGCGGTCTGGGGCTTCTTCGCCCTTTATGTGATCAGTTTCGTTAGCCTCGGCCTGCTGATGATGATGAGCGGTTCAGATATCGTCACCGCTTTCTCCGCCACCGCGGCCTGCCTCAACAACCTGGGCCCCGGCCTGGGTGAAGTTGCTGATAACTACCGCTCAGTCAGTGATTCAGGGAAGTGGATACTCAGCTTTGCCATGCTACTGGGCAGGCTGGAATTATTTTCTCTGCTGGTCGTTCTTACACCAGCCTTCTGGAAACGTTAAAGAACCAGGACGGCGTTTTAGGTTTTACGATTTACGTATTACGTAACACCTAAATCGTAAAACCTAAAACTTTATCTAACCCAGTCGACGATGTGATCCTCAAGCTCATCGCTGTCCACCTCGGTCTCAATAACAACCTTTCCCCGTACTGAAGCCCCCGATTCATGCACTGTCTCCAATGAGCCGGAAACCAGGTGATGCCACCATGCCAGGCCGCGACCTTCGGCCAATCGGCGATAGGCGCAGTCATAAGGCATCCATGACAGCTCTTCAAGATTTGCAGGGGTCAATTTGACACACTCGGGCACCAGGCTGCAGCGTTGAGGATAATCACCACAGGTACAGGCATCCTGATTCAGTAAATAGCAGACAACATCAGTATAGAAAATTTCGCCATTTTCGGCATCCTCCAGTTTGACCAGGCAACACTGGCCACAGCCATCACATAGTGATTCCCATTCTTTCTCATTCATTTCAGCCAGTGGCTTTGTTTCCCAGAAATGTGTCATTGTTTTTACTGAATTCAAATATTTTGAGTGAACTGATTTCGTATTGGAGCTAGACTAGCAGACTGTCTTCAGTCGATACTATAAAGGATCTATACAAATGAAAAAACTTCTCCCTGTCCTGCTTACTCTGCTCCTGCTTCCCGGCATAAGCCTTGCCCAGCAGTCTACGTCCTACGCCACATCCAGTGCCGGCAAGACACAGCTGCGCCCGGCACCTGATGCGGTGCTCCGGCGTGGCATAAAAGACCTGCAGGCTTTCCTCAACAGTGAACAGGCAGGCAATCAGGAGGCTCTTGTTGGATTAATTCGCGCACGCATCGCCCCGCAATTCGATACCCAGGCACTGGCACGCTGGTCTGGCGGATACTGGTACGGTCAAATGGATCCGCAACAACGCAAGGCCTTCACCATAAAGCTCGCCAAATCATTTTTCTCATCATTAGCAGAGATCGTAGGCGGTTACGCCGGCAATATGCCGGAAGTCCGTTTTATGCCTCCCCGAAAAATCGAGGAAAACGAAGTTGATGTCACTGCACGCGTGTTTCCTGCCAATAGCTACCCGATTGATGTCCGGTTTTCTTTCCACCGTACGCCTCGCGGATGGCTGATCTTTGATGTCAGCACAAATGGCATCAGTGCGGTCAATTATTATCGCAAAATGTTTAATGCACGTGCACGACAGGGTGGGCTGGAAACGCTTTATTAGTGCTGGCGCACGGCTGGTTCACTTCTTTTTTATTCTTGTGCAAGTCCACTACCGAAGGTTTCGCGCTTCATGCGCGGGATCTTTTTTTATTCTATTTCATGAATTGATATGAACTTTTCGCCCTTTATGGGCGAGTATCTGATTTTTTATTCTTTTGCTAGACCTTAGCTGATGGTTTCGCGCTTCATACGCGAGTTCATTTATTCAGGCCATCTATGGCCTTCACCCTTCGGGCCAGTCTTCGACTGTTCAAATCCGCTTCCTGCGGATTTAGTCTTTTGAATTACTCATACAGAACCAAAGAAAAACCGCCCCGAAGGGTTGGCCTGCGGCTGCTCTGTGCGCTTCAGTCTGAACCGGGCACGGTGAACTCGCTTCGCTCAGACATGCACCGCGCTTTATCCGGCCCAGCCTTCCAGTGCTCGACAACCCAAAAGGGGGTGAGAGGTCAAAAACACAAGATTAAGGATACGGGACAAAAGACAAAAGAAGAATCAAAACCTTCTTTTTAAATTACCATACCGGCGTAGGCTGGTATCCAGGGTGTCTTTAAGCAGACGGATCCCGGCTAGAGGACTGCCGGAAGGACGGTTTTGACTTTTCTTTTGTCCTTAGTCTTTAGTCTCGTGTCTTTGCCTTTCCGTCCCGTTCAGGCTTGCCAAGAAGCGCAGGATGAGCTGGAGGTTTCGGGGTGTGTTGTCTGAGCAGCGAGTTTCACACCCCGCCAGCTTATCTGAGCATCGCAGGGAACCCGTAGGGCAAGCATGCGTGTGCTCTTTCTTTTGGTACAAAAATCAATTCAAGAAATAAAAAATAAAGAACGTACCAAATTAAAGTCGAAACAATTTGCCATGCGCCAGCACAAAAACTCACTCAAAGGCCGCTTCCTCTGCCTCCAGAATTGCCAGGCTGATATGTTTCCCTATTTCTTCCTCAAAACCTGACCAGTCTTTGTAAGCAGCAAGCGTTGCTACCACCTGCTCCTTCATTTCAAAGTCTGAAAGCCCTTCTTCATACAAAGCTGCGACAGTTTCATACAGTGTTACCACGTAACGCCTGAAATCTTCAACGATGGCTTTGTCACCCGCCGGGCCATGGCCCGGGACATAGTGCTTATAATCCTGTGAAATTATTTTGTCAGCCATCGTAATCGTGCCTTTAAAGGTGCCATCATCAAATCTGCCAATGCGCTTATAGGTCACATTATCACCGGTAAACATTACGGAATCCTCTACCACTTCAATCATCGCATCGGTATAACTATGTACTGCAGGCATGATGTGAATCTTAAAAGTAAGCCCGGCGATTGAAAATACCTGCCCTTCGGATAGTATGTTTTCAGGGATGATTGCACGTGTACCCTCCGTTGCCCCTTCGGTCAATTTACTCATCAGATTAATCCAGGCTTCAGCTTCTGACTCCTTTGCCTTTTTGATCATCTCAGGATGGGCATAGAATTTTGCTTGCGGGTACTGCTCACGTATGGCCTGATTTCCGAGCCAGTGGTCACCGTGTACATGGCTAACAAAGACATGTGAAACGGGTTTGGAGCTCAGTTTTTTAAGTTGCCGTAACACCATGCGCCCGGATTCGAGGCTGGAACCCGGGTCGATGATTATGATGCTGTCGCTGCCGATTACTATTGCCGGATTGTTCATAAACCCCAGGTTTTCAGGATTGGGCCTCTCTGTTGGTCCGAAAATGACATAGGTATGTTCAGCCACTTTCTCGGCTTTATAATCCGGCACTGGCGTACCGGCAAAGACATTAAACGATAATAAAAATAAAACTACTGCCACCAGGTTCGCTTTGATCATATCTTCCCTCATTAGTTTTCTGCACCCTGGCTGATAGCCTGTTGCAGTCTTTTCTCTGTCTGATCCGGATCATTATACCTTTCCAATTCTACCATCCATTGCCGTGTTTCATTTTCCACCATTTCAACCAGCATATTGATATGCCCTGCCTGATCATTAAGTGCAGGTATATACTGAAAGCGCTCTCCACCTGCTTTAAAAAAGAAGTCTCTGTTCTGCTCTGCCACTTCTTCCAGCGTCTCCAGGCAATCTGCTGCGAAACCCGGGCAGATCACATCGACAGACTTAACGCCAGATGCGGGCAGTTTACTGAGTGTTTTATCCAGGTAAGGCTGCAGCCAGGGCTCACGACCAAAGCGTGATTGAAATACAACTTGCCAGTCAGGGCCTTCCAGCCCCAGACGGTCTGCCAGTAAACGCGCTGTTTTCATGCATTCACAATAATATGGATCACCGGCACGATGATAACGTTGCGGCAGGCCGTGAAATGACATTAACAGCTGCTGCCCTCTGCCATTTTTCTGCCAGCTTGCCTCTACGCTCATTGCCAGCGCTTCTATATATGAAGACCTGTCATGGTAATGCATGGGCATACGCAGCTGCGGCAGCATGCGCCATGATTTCAATATACCTGCTACTTCATCGAAAACTGAAGCCGTGGTCGTTGCCGAATACTGTGGAAACATTGGAATGACCAGCAGATAGCGGCAATGCTGCCGCCGAAATTTTTCCATCACCTCATGGATCGCCGGTTTACCATAACGCATTGCCAGAGAAACCGTGTAGCGTTCAGGAAAATGTCCGTCAAGCGCAGCCTGTAAGGCATCTGACTGTGCCTGTGAATAAACAAGTAACGGAGATCCATCCGGCCGCCAGACAGTTTTATATGCCTGTGCAACCTTGCGTGGCCGGAAACGCAGAATAAACAGATGCATCACCAGCCACCATAGAAAACGGGGGAATTCTACTACTCGGGGATCAGACAGAAACTGATCAAGGTAGCGACGCACAGCACTAACCGATGTGTCATCCGGAGTGCCCAGATTGACCAGCATAACGCCTATCCGGGCCTGCTTATCGTGTTTAAAATCTTCAGCTCCGGCAAAAGTACTCATCAGTAAAGTATCCGTTAGTTTTAAAGACTATAGATTTTACACGCTGTGCCTGGACAATCCTATACAGTCGCAATAGAGTATAAATCAAAAGAAAGCATAAAAGCTGTTTTCTCTATCTCGCTGCCATTGCTCTGTGGGCTCTTTGGCTCCGCCCCGGCTGCCGAATTGCATTCGCGCTCCTTTGAAGCGGAAACCATCATCACCAAAGCATTTACCCAATACAGGCTAGCATCTAACAGTCTTCAATATTTTCTTCGCTTTCAATATACCCTTTGACAGCCTCCCCTTTATCAGATAGAGGCTGCAATTTGTCAAATCATACTTGCATTAACGATACCTTCTCATTGACACTAGTATTAACTGCTTGTCCAACAGGCAACAGTAAGATTAAAAAACTACCCAGGCTTTACTTACACAAGGAGTACGCCATGAATGCCATGAATGCACTAGTACTACAATCCCCTGAGATGCCTGCTGAAGAATATGCGCAGCTAAAAACCTACTACGACGAGAAATCACAATCGATGTGGTATCACCTGGATCCGAAACCCCGTCCCTGTGTTACCTGGCAATTACTGAATGACCTGAAACAGTTCCACCGTGATTTACGCTCTGCCATTGACCATCCAGGCGGCCCTGCAATTAAATACCTGATACTTGGTTCTAATTCATCAGAGGTGTTTAATCTCGGTGGGGACCTGAAATTATTCAAAGAACTGATCGAAAAGCGCGACCGCGGTGCATTGTTTGAATATGGCAAAGCATGTATAGACACCATGTACCCCCATCATATTGAACTTGAGCGCGACCTGACGTCTATCACCTTGTTGCAGGGCGATGCACTGGGTGGAGGCCTGGAGGCAGCTTTATCCAGCAGTGTAATTATTGCAGAAAAGGGGATCAAGATGGGGTTTCCTGAGATCCTCTTTAATCTGTTTCCCGGCATGGGTGCTTATAGCTTTTTATCGAGGAAACTGAATGCCCGCATGGCAAAAGAAATTATCCTCAGCGGTAAACTCTATCAGGCAGAGGAATTTTACGAGATGGGCCTGATTGACGTACTGGTTGAAAAAGGTGAGGGACAGCGCGCTGTCTATGACTATATCCGCAAGGAAAATCGTTCCCGCAATGGCATAACCGCTCTGCGTGCCGCTGCACGGCGCGTTGAACAGGTAGCCTATGATGAACTGATCGATATCGTAGATATATGGGTTGATGCAGCACTTAAGCTCGAGCGCAAGGATTTACGCATGATGGAAAGACTAGTCGCCCGACAGGCAAAAAGTACACTTAAAGCAACTGCCTGATATGTAGAGAGAATAGCTGACTAAGCCTGCTTCATGGCATACCGGGCACTTCTGTGACAGGAATTGCCCGGCCGAGAGCTAACTCTTTGCCTGACGGCGCTGACGGGCAAACTCGACCAGCATCAGCTGACTGCTGTCCAGGATCTGCTGGATTTCCCTAACTAAGGCCGCAGGCCTTTCTGCAACCATCTCAAACGGTTTAAGCTGTTTTACCTCTTCACATAGCTTGACCAGTTTGTAGGCACCGAACTCACCTGCGCTGCCGCGCAGGGCATGCGCTGCATCCTGCAAGGAAGGATAGTCATGTTCACTGACTGCACGGCGCATTTTCTTTAGCATCTGTTCAGCATCACGTTCAAAGCTTGCCACCAGTTCGTCAAAAAACTCTATACCTGATCCCAGCCGCAGCAGGCCACTAAGTACTTTTTCATCAACCAGCAGCTCATCATGTATACCCTCCCTGCGATCCTGATCGGCACCGGTAAGCACTGATTCATGCGCTGCCCTGCTGCTATCGCTGCGTGATAGACGAGCAATGGTTTCCAGTAGTTTACGAGTCTCTACGGGTTTAGTCAGATAAGCATCTGCCCCTTCTTCTTCACAGCGCTTTAATGCAGCCTGTGTCGCATCTGCGGTCAGGATAATGACCGGCACATGTCGCTCGAGATCCATGAATCGAGAGACCTTCATCGCTTCCAGCCCTCCCATCTCCGGCATATTCTTATCAAACAGCATCAAATCATAGCCGGGCTCAAATTCTTCAATAGCATCGACTGCTGCCACACCGTTGCTCACAATTGTGACCTCGTGCCCGACACCTTCAAGGATACCGCGTAATACCTGCTGGTTGGTTTCGTTATCCTCTGCTATCAGTATATGCAGCCTGCTGGCCTGGCCGTCCAGCTGGCGCTCATAATGTTCAGTCAGAGACACGACATTATCCGGAACGGCATGTTCCGCACGGGCAGCATGCAGAGCGTTATATAACAGACGACTTTCTGGAACAGCGCACAACACAGATGAGTATCCTTCGCCGAGATAATAGAAATCACTGGCATCATCCTGATGCTGCAACAGCACCAGTGACAGACTATCCAGCAATGGCTCAGCGCGTATCACACGGGCGAATTGCTCGGCTGCAACATCCAGTGTCGACTGCTCTATCAGCACCACGCTGAACGGACGCCCGGTTTCACTCGCAGAAATCAGGCGGGCAATAGCTCTGGCGGATGTTTCCTCAGTCTCCACAAGCATATCCCAGCGCTTAAATGAAGGGGAAAACCTATGCCTGGCCTGCTCAGACACCAACAGCAATGCCCGTGTATCACCCATCTGTATCTCGCGGGCCTCGCTGCTTACCTGCTGTACAGTCAGCGGGACCTCTATCCAGAAGCAGGCTCCCTTACCCAACTCGCTATCCAGCCCTATAGTTCCATCCATCAGCTCTA
Organism: Pseudomonadota bacterium; assembly: GCA_034659075.1. GTDB lineage: Bacteria > Pseudomonadota > Gammaproteobacteria > BMS3Bbin11 > BMS3Bbin11 > BMS3Bbin11. The sequence goes on along the minus strand of JAYEGM010000194.1, from coordinate 27,507 downwards.
TCAGCTGGCGGGCGATCGCCGTACCCAGTCCGGTACCGCCGAAGCGTCTCGTCGTTGAAACATCAACCTGCTGGAAGCTCTCAAACAGTGTTTCCTGATCATTTTCTGCGATACCCACCCCGGTATCTTCAATCTCAAAGCGCAGTCGGACATTTTCACCTACTGAACTGACTGGCAATACACGCAGCTCTATACTGCCTTCAGATGTGAACTTGATGGCATTGCCGATTAAATTGATAAGCACCTGGCGTAAATGAAAAGGATCACCCCTCAGCAAAAAGGGGGTACTGGGATCGATATGTGCAGAAAACTTCAATCCTTTTGCGCGAGCCTGGTAGACAAACAGATTGGCTGTATCAGAAACCATGCTATGCAGATCGAATTCGACCTGTTCGATGACGACCTTACCCGCCTCGATACGGGAAAAATCAAGGATGTTCTCAATTACGCCTAGCAGAATGCTTGCTGATGTCTGAATGCCGTTTGCCAGTTCCGCCTGCTTGCGGGACAGACTGGTATCCCTTAGCAGGTCACTCATACCGATAACACCATTTAGCGGTGTGCGCAGCTCATGGCTCATGTTGGCAAGGAATTTGCTTTTTGCCTTGCTGGCATCTCTTGCTTGCACGATTGCCATGTGCAACCGCTTAATCAGCAGCCCCAGGTAGAACGGTATCAGGGTCAGCATAATCAGCATGGTAATACTGAAATTGGTAGATGCCTGCCACAGGCCGCCATACCACAGCACAAGTGAAAAACAGGCCAGGCTCATGAGTGTGGTCAAAACAAGATAGTTCAGGCCATAGCGAAAACCGTAACCGACTATAACCCAGAGATAAACGGCAACCAGAGGCATCCCGCTTTCACCGGTAAGATACAGGATTAGCGAGACGGCGACTATATCTGCCACCACACCCACTAAACGACGCAATCTGGAAATGGCCGGGTAAATAAAGACCGAAATCAATAAGATGATGGCAACCGATATGTAGGCGATGGCAATGGCAAGTATCTGATCGTGTTGCTCGCCACTGCCGGAAAACCAGGGCGAGATCAGATATAGAGAGGTGAGCACACCGATAGTTGCACGGTTGAACACCGGTCCGTGCTCGGCTTCACTGAATTTCTTCAGATAGCGCCTGACCTGCGTGTTGTAAAATCGATTACTCATGCTGCAGGTGGCTTTAGCTGTTTACCTGTGCACTCAGCCAGGCACCGGAACTAAAGCTAATCGTCACTGAGTTCATCCTTGATTTTCCTGATCTTTTCGAGGTTATCAAGGAATGCCTCAACGACATCTGGATCCATGTGTGAGCCCGATGAATTGCGTATATAGTCCACAGCATCTTCCAGGGGCCATGCTTTCTTATAGGGACGCCGGGTAGTCAGTGCATCAAACACATCGACGACCGCCACGATGCGTCCTGCCAGAGAAATGGCATCGCCCTTCAGGGCGTTCGGGTAACCCGTGCCATCGTACTTTTCATGGTGAGAAAGAGCAATCTCGGCACCCAGACTGATATAGCGGGACGGGCTATCCTTGAGGATTTCATGACCAATACCGGGATGCTCCCGCATTATGTCCATTTCCTGCTCATTCAGCGGCCCTTCTTTCAAAAGAATACTGTCAGGTATCCCCACTTTGCCAATATCGTGCATCGGAGCGGCCAGCTCTAATTCCTCACAGTCACAGAGCGGCAGTTGCAAGGCTTCGGCGAGCAAACGTGTGTAGCGCGCTATACGCAGAACATGATTACCGGTACCTTCATCCCGGTACTCACCTGCCTTCGCAAGTCGCAGCAGCGTTTCCCGTTCGCGAGCCTTGATTTCACGGGTTCCTTTTGCAACCTGCACTTCCAGCCACTTTGCCCGATCGCAGATAATTTTCTGCTGCCGCCGTAGTGTCAGCAGGTTCCTGCAGCGGGCCCGGCACTCATACTGGTCAATCGGCCTGGTCAGAAAGTCAGTCGCACCGGCATCAAGCGCCTGATAACGAACCGAACGGTCCTCGACGACAGTCACAACAACAACAGGAACATCCCGGCAATCACTGATCGCCCGGATCTCGCGGATAAATTGCACGCCATCCATGACCGGCATTTTGTAGTCGGTCAGGATCAGGTCTGGAGTGTGGGAAAGAACATACTCCAGCGCATCTATCGGTGAACTAAACACCTTGACAGCAATATCCGAGTCGATATCTCTAATGATCTGCGCAAGAATCTTTCTGCCAGTACTCTGGTCATCAACGATAACCACAAGAGATTTTTTGTCAGGCACGGAAACTCCCGCTAAGCCAGGCTTAGTATCAATTGCAGTCATTTTTCTCTGTACTGGCATCATACAATAAAGTTTCATACTATAAATGTCGGCCATGCGCCAGCCTTTTTCGATATTACCATACAGATTAAGGCAATTTAAAAAAAGACCTTGTAATCCTTACAAGGAAAATACTTGTCAGATACAGTTCAAGATTGCCGGCTTGCACGATGATTACAGGCCATTTATGCAGTACACTGACCAGCCAGAAAAAGTGTGTTCTTTTTGTAAATCTAGCACACTGCGCCCATTTAACTAGAAAACATTATGAATAAGGCTATTTTTCTCGACCTCTCAACCATAGGCCCTGATGAACTATCATTGTCAGCACTGGAAGAGCTACCTCTGGCCTGGGAGTTCTACCCATCTACAACTACTGTTGAATTAGATGATCGCATCAAAGATGCTGAAATAATTGTTACCAATAAATGCGGGTTAAATGCTGACGCACTTTCCTATGCGTCCAAATTAAAATACCTCTGTGCTGCTGCCACCGGTTTCAACCATATCGATATTGATGCTGCGAATGCAAAAGCTATAGCTGTTTCTAATGTTAGAGGCTACGCAACCCCGTCAGTTGTTCAGCATGTTTATGCCCTGATCCTGGCACTTTCTACAAAACTGATGAACTACAGTTCTGCGGTACATAACGGAGACTGGCAACGCAGTAAAAATTTTTGTCTGCTGGACTATCCTGTTGAAGAGATTGCCGGCAAAACACTGGGCATTATCGGCTATGGCACTCTGGGAAAATCCGTTGCAAAAGTGGCGCCTGCACTGGGACTGAGAGTCCTCATCTGCCAGCACCTGCAGGGGCAGCAGGACACGAATCGGCTGGAACTGGAAGACCTGCTTGCTTGTGCTGACATCCTGACTATCCATCTGCCCCTGAATGAACAAACCAGAAACCTGATCGGAGAGCACGAACTTTCTTTAATGAAACCAGACGCCCTGTTGATCAACACTGCCCGTGGCGGCATTGTTGATGAAAAGGCCCTGGCTGATGCATTGAAACAGAAGCATATAGGCGGAGCAGGTATTGACGTGCTGACAACAGAACCACCTGTTGATGGCAACCCATTGTTAGAAGCAAACTTCCCAAACCTGATCATCACACCGCATATAGCATGGGCCAGCAGGCAGAGTCGGCAGCGTCTGGTTGATCAGATTGCAGATAACATCCGATCTTATCTTGCTGGCGAGATCGCTAACCGTGTTGGCCAGACTTTATAGATTTTTTTCATTATCACTCGCCAGCATAGTCATTATCCGGAAAGTCTGATTTTTGTGAAGCTTATGAGTTTCGTTTAGCTCAGGAACTGCTTTTACAGGTTTAATATAACCTGTACGTCCTCAGAACCTTGCTATTTTATTGACTGCTCGCTCCGTGTGCCGCAAAAATTTTCCTCGTCACACTCTGAAACACCGTCATCAGTGCGGCAGTAGAGACACCAATCATCAGCACACCATTGATGGCTTCAAGGGCACCAAGTAGTTTATGGTCTTCTGACATGACAATATCGCCATAACCTAGAGAACCAAAGTTTACTGCAGAGTGATAAAAGGCAATATCAAACTGTTGGAATTCCTCGAGTAGCATAAACAACCATGCCCACAGGGCAATCTGCCCGAGGTTACCAATTACCAGCAAAAGCATTACACCATTGATTACAAACAGGCTGGACCAGAGTGAAGACCTATTCACCTTATACTGGCGCTTAAGATAGTAACGAATTGCAAACACCAGCAATACAGTTTGCAGCATTAAACACAACACCATCATCGGCAAGCCAAGCAGGAAATTAGTTAGCATTGAAATAACTCCGGTTCATTATAGGGGGGATAGCACCTGTTTTTGACGACTGCGAGTACGCAGATATTCCAGAAAGTACAGGGCCAGCAAGGCATACAAAGTCACACAGATGAATAGCCCCATGCGAATGAAAAATGCTGCATAGACATCATTACCTCCGGCACTGTCTTCAACAGCAGGGCCTAACATTATCAACATTGTCATTGCCACGTTAAGCCAGTAGGAAGCTGGGTAGCGGGTTGGGATAAGCTGGTATATCTTACAGGCAAAATACAGGCAGGCTAATAACATCCATAAAAAGAACATCCACAAATTGGTGGAGATCCCCAGCAGGCTCCAGAATAGAACGGCAAAAACACCCCCCAGAAAGGTGGAGCCCAGCAGTTCCCTGCCCGCATCCTTTGCCTCGACCATTGAAGTTTGCTGACCCAGTAATACGGCTTTCATGACTATGGCCAGGTAAGCCAGTGGATTGGTCAACACCAGCCAGTAGACAGGCAGCACGATTGCTGTACTACGCAGGGCAATCCAGTTGGACTGGTCTGTCGTCGGATCAGCAGCAGGCTTCTTGCCGGCTGGTGCGGAGTCTTCTGGAAACCACGGGTAAATTACCCACTGGCACAAAACAGCAACGCCGATACCCACGGCAAGGCCTTGAATAACCATAATAGCGAGACTGTAACTGACGGTCCCTGCAGCAGAAATCAGGGTGAAGCCGATGGTAAGAAAGGTTCCAAATAATGCCTTGCCCTTATGAACAGTAAGGTAAGTACTAAAGTACAGACCCACGGCCACCAGCAAAAATGCGGTGAACTGATAATGCAGCAACAGGGGTATCAGCAATAACCCCACACCACAGGTTATACACACTACTACAAGCAATCCCAGCAAACTCTTCGCCCCCATGGGCGGCCCCGGTTGTGCGGCAAACATGAAGGCAAACAGGGGCGCAATAAATGGCAGTGGCAGTTTCAGGGCATAGGCGACAGCCAGGGTCAGTGCCGGGATAGCGCTTAAACGAAATATACGTCGCGCCTGGATATGCACTTCAAATTTTCCCAGTGCTGGTTATATTCAGGGCACCCTTAATAGGCATAAGAGAACAGACTCATCACACGGATATACATTTTTCCTATCAACTTCAGCAGCCAGGCTTTCTCAGTATAGGCCATGACTTCCACCTGGCCACCGATGCGTACGTGATCACGCAGTTCTTCACTCTGAGCCGGGTCAATTTTAATCATGACCGGGTAACGTTGCGACTGACGCAGCCAGTCTCGATTATTGTCGATAGTAGGCAGGTTTCCAGCAGGTGGTGGCTGCCCTGCTGCAACGCCCAGGCCAATGCTGTGGACGCTACCCTTAAATACACTACCGGGAATAGCATCGACAACAATTTCCACAGGCGTCCCCACCTCCATGTGCCCTAAATTATTTTCAGTAAATTCTGCACTGATCCAGAAATCCTGGATCGCGATCAGTGTCATTACCGGGTTGCCGGTACCGGCAAACTGGCCGACATCTGCACGTAGATCGGTAATCACTCCACGTGAACTTGCCCTGACCACGGTGTTCTCAAGATCAAGAGTGGCTTTCTCCAGTGCGCTGAGTGCTGATTTAAGCTGGGCATTATCCTCACCCTCGCCGCCTTTTTGCTCTTTGGCACGCTCGACTTCTGCACTGGCTGCTGAAACATTCGCCTGCGTTTGCGCTAAAGTAGCGCGTGCCATCTCCAGTCGCCGCACAGATATAGCGCCCTTGTCTTCTTTGTACAAACGCTCCTGGCGTGTTGCATCCTGTTCTGCTTTTTTTTCATTGGCTTTAGCCGCGAGAAGATTTGCTTCTGCAGACTCGACCCCGGCAGTACCCGCACCTATCTGGTTTTGTGTATTTTCAAGGCCAGACTGGGCCTGTTTCAGAGCGATCTCATATTGGGAGCGGTCAATCTCAAATAAGGGCTGGTCAGCTACAACGGTTTCATTATTTTTAACCCATACCTTGGTCACTACTCCCGCGACCTTGGGTGAGACACCGACGACAAAACCCTGAATCCGCGCCTGTTGTGTGTAAGGTGTGTAACGGTCAGAAGTCAGATACCAGGTCAGACTTATAAATATCACCAGCAGGATGCCGGCAGTTCCTTTCTTTACAGTTTCAGGTGCGGTATTTTCTTCATCACTCATTATTGTGAACTCTCTTGAGCTGGTACTGGATTAGTCTTTAATTCCGTTATTGGCGTACTGAGTAAATCACCCCAGTCGGTGCGGTCCTGCAGTGTTTTTCTTGTTTCTTCGGGGATCAGCTCAGGTATCGGCGTTTCTGTCCAGCCACCACCCAGGCCCTTATATAAATTTATCACCGAGCTAATATAAACGCCCTGGGTAAGCAGCTGACGTTCAGCCTGTGCGAACATAGAGCGCTGGGCATCGAGCACACGCTGGAAATCGGCGTAACCTTCGCGATACCTTGTGTTAGCAATTTCCAGGGCCCGTTCCGATGCCTCTACCGCCATATCGATTATTACTTCCTGTTCGGCTGTTTTCTGTATGCTGTAGGCCGCATCATCCACTTCCCTGGCGGCCAGTAGAACAGAGTTCTGATAGGATTCGATCAACTGCTGAAGTTTTGCATCCTGCACCCGTATATTGTTTTCAATACGGCCATAATCAAAGATGTTCCACTTGAACCCCGGGCCCAGCAGCAAACTGCCTGTATTCGAACTTCCACTCAAACTGTTACCCGACCAGCCTAAACTGCCCAACAGGGAAATGGCTGGATAATAGTCGGCCTCTGCGATACCGATTTGCGCCGACTGGGCAGCTATCAGCCAGGCGGCAGCGCGAACATCCGGGCGGCGGTTAAGCAGGCTGGCAGGAAATTTCTGCACGCTTTCAGGTGCGATGACGGGAAGCTTGTAATCCGTTGTATTAAATTCAGGCAAATCACCTGGCGCACGGCCGAGCAGAACCGCCAGTGAATTTCTGATCTTCAGCAGGGATATCTCCAGCTCAGGGATACTTGATAAGGTCGCCAGGTATTGCGTTTTTGCCTGTTGCAGGTCCAGTTCTGATTGTTCACCGTTTCTATATAAGGTTTCCGTTATTTCATAACTTCGCTTCTGAATTTCAGCATTTTTATTCGCAATATCTATGCGCGCTTCATTAACCCGGTAAGCAAAATAGAGATCAGCGGCCTGTGCGCTGACCAGTACCTGGGCATCCTGCTGATTGGCTATAGAGGCAAAAAAAGCGGCGTCTGCCGATTCGATACCGCGTTTGAATCGACCCCAGAAATCAAGCTCCCAGCCGAGAGTGAAGCCAATATTGTAGGCTCCAAAGCTCTGGTCACCTGCAGGAGCAGTACCACCCTGAAACTGGTTATTGACATAATTCACCCCACCGCCAACCTGCTGCAGCTGCGGATACAGAGCGCTGCCTGCTATGCCAAGTACGGCCATGCTCTCGAAAACCCGTAAGCCTGCGACACGCAGCTGGATATTTTCCTGCCTGACGGCTGCAATCAACTTGTTTAGAGCGGGGTCATTAAAGGTTTTCCACCAGAATCGCAAATCCACCTGCTTTTGAGCAGACTGGTCAGCCGACATTCCATAGGCTGAAGGCTGCCAGTCTTTAAGCCAGGCCACATCAGGTTCCTGGTAATCTGGTCCCAGGGTTGTGCATGCCGTTAGCGTTAGCGCTCCGCCGAAAAGTGCCAGCCGCTTCAACCCTTTACTGGAATACTTACCCGACAAAGCGTTTATTCGCTAACCGGGACAGCATCATCCTCAGGTGACTGATCACTTTGTTCCATTTCAGCACTGGCTACCCAGTCCATAAAAATCACGTAGCCGAGAGCCAACATGACCCCACCGACAAATAGTCCAACCAGGCCGCCTGTTACCATGCCACCTAGAGCACCCAGCAGAATGACCGGCATTGGCGCTTCTACACCACGGCCGAGGAACATAGGTTTAAGTACATTATCCGCGAGGCCTCCGACCACGAAAAAGATGGTGAAAAATACGTTGCTGAGGGTGGAGTCACCGCTCCACCAGAGAAAGGCAATCACCGGAATTGTTACCAGGGTCGCTGGTATCTGTGCAATGCCCAATACCAGGACGACAATTGCTAATAGTCCAGCTGCTGGGATATCAGCCAAAACAAAGCCTACGCCCAGCAACAGGGCCTGGATGAAGGCTACGCCAAGCACTCCCATGGAGACGGAGCGGATGGTCGCTGTAGACAGTATGTGCAGCTGACCACCCTTTTCCGGCCCAGCCAGACGCTCAATGATTTTCAGCATGGCCTCGCTGCCTGATTTCCCGTAAGCCATCATGATACCGGAAATTATTAGCGCAAACAGGAACTTCAATATGCCGCTAGCCGCGCCGGCGACAAAGCTCAAAGCAGCTTTGGAGACATTCCCCAGCTGAGGCTGCATTTTTTCAATCAATGCAGGCAGATCATTTGCCGCCATAGTCCAGGTTGCATGGACTTTTTCACCAACTAAGGGCCATTCGGCGACCGAGTCTGCAGGTGCTTTAATTGTTATACTATTACTTTCAAAAGCCTCATGGGTTTCATGAACAAAATCGGCGGTAGACGCGCCCAGGAACGCCGTGGGAACACCAACCAGAAGTAAACCAGACAGCACCAGCATTGTTGCTGCCCTCCCTTGTTTCCCTCCATTTTTTTTGGCGATCTTCTGATGCAGTGGATACAACGTAACCGCAAGTATCAGGGCCCACACCATCAAACCCATAAACGGGCTGAAGATTTTCACACTCATAACGACCAGAAACAGAATCAGGCTAAAACGAATCAATACTTCCGTTAGGTCATGTTTCAGGTATTTACGAATTATTGCTATATCTTGTTGCATCTGTGATTCCTCTGATAATACTATTCTTCTGATTGTTGGCTAGTATACCCCATCAACAGACTCTAAATTTAGGCACCTTCGAGTAACAGAAAGAACTATTAAGGAACCTGGCAGTAATAAAAGTCTTCTTCGAATAATGTAAACCCAGGGTATCTAGTAACTCAACCTGATATGGTAACCCGCAAACTTTCGTATATTGATGACCCCCTTGTCGAGAATCAGGTACTGCCCCTTAATTCCCATTAAGCGCCCATGGATCTCATGTGTTTTGTCGAAATTTAATGAGCTCACCTTTTCTGGATATTCGAGCACCGGGTAACGGATATCTATCAATTCTGCATCAAGCGGTTCTATCGAGCCGCTCTCTTCCTCATCGATCAATGATTCAACCGGCGACCTCATGGCTTCGAACAGCTGATCCCTTAACACTCGCAAATCAATAGCCTCCGGCTCACCCTTCAGCATCTTGCGCCAGTCGGTTCTATCTGAGACCTGCTGTCGCAATATGTGCTCCAGTTTACCCGAGAGTAAGCGTTTACTTACCCTGAATACCGGCAGTGCCTGTGATGCCCCCTGGTCTATCCAGCGTGTCGGTACCTGGGTGCCTCGTGTGATGCCCACTTTTGCACCAGATGAATTGGCCAGATAGACAATATGGTCCTGCATACAATGAGCTTCTCCCCATTCTTCATCACGGCAGGTGCCGGCGGCAAAATGGCAGGTCTCAGGTCGTACGATGCAGGTATCACACTCAGGCAGGCTGCGCATGCAGGGGAAACAATAACCCTGGGCAAAACTCTTGCTGGTTTTTCGACCGCAGTGAATGCAATTGATCAACCCTGAATATCTAAGAGAGATATATTTACCAACCAGCGGGTTTAGCGGCACAACAATCTTGTTCAGCGGCATGCCGTATTCTACAGGGTCCGTCAGATGAGATCTCAGCTTGCGAAGATTCCCTTCATGATGCATGGCGTTTTGTGTTCTCGTTGAAAATTTAGTATTCAGGTTTATAACACACAAAACCCATTGATAATATGTGAGCTAAGGCTTACTACCGGCATATATACGGGAAGCACGCCTGTTCATTCTCCTTTCGTCATCAAATACACTCTAAACCCTGTGAACATCATGCATATATCAAAGCACAATCCTGTTAAACTCTGTTTTATCTGGCAGCCAGCCTGTCACCCGTGAAACTCTGAATACTGGAAGTGTCTCTATGCGTAAATGGCAATGTGTTGTGTGTGGGTTCATCTATGAAGAAGAAAAAGGCCTGCCGGATGAGGGCATTTCTCCGGGTACCAGCTGGGATGATATCCCGGATAACTGGCAATGCCCGGAATGCGGCGTCACTAAAGCTGAATTCGAAATGATTGAACTGGACGATAAATAGTTACCCCCTGAATCTTTAGCCGGCATTTTATATCACAACCGGCTCCGCCCAGAATATTCAGGCTGCCCCTAAGGTACAATAGCCTTATTCAGTCCTATTCAAACAGCTACTATTCATGAGTCTCGTCACCCTCCGCGACATCACCCTGGGGTTCGGTCACCCCCCCCTGATGGAAAACATCAACCTCCGCATCGAGGAGGGTGAGCGCATTGCCCTGCTGGGCCGCAATGGCTGCGGCAAATCCACCCTGCTAAAACTGTTGACTAAAGAAGTTCTGCCTGATTCCGGCGAAATCCAGTTTCGTTCTGGTCTGGTGGTCGCCCGCATGTCTCAGGATGTTGCCGGAGATATCAGCGGTACGAATTATGCAGTTATTGCATCCGGCCTCGGCGATATTGGCAAGCACATTAATGACTATCACCGCTACAGTCAGCAGACAGGCGACCCGGCCAGCATGGATCGTATGCATCAGGCGCAGGAAAAAATAGACTCTGCAAACGCCTGGCACTACATTCAGCGTATAGAAATCGTATTATCAAAACTACTGCTTAACGGTGATGAGGATTTTCTTTCATTGTCAGGTGGCCAGTCCCGTCGCGTTCTGCTTGGCCGTGCGCTGGTACAGGAACCCAATATTCTGCTGCTGGACGAACCGACCAACCACCTCGATATCAGCATGATTGAATGGCTGGAGGACTTCCTGCTGGCACAAAATACTACGCTGGTTTTTGTCTCGCATGATCGACGCTTCGTCCGGCGGCTAGCGACACGCATCATTGAACTGGAACGGGGGCAGCTGACTTCCTGGCCGGGTGATTATGATGAATACCGTAAGAACCGTGAGCTGATGCTGTCTGCGGAGCTAAAAAATGAGGCGCTGGAGGACAAAAAACTGGCGGCTGAAGAAACCTGGATACGCCAGGGCATCAAGGCCCGGCGTACTCGCAACGAAGGCCGCGTCAGGGCGCTGGAAGAATTACGTCGGCAGCGCAAAGCACGGCGTGAACGTGTGGGCAATGTAAACCTCGCTATCCAGCAGAGTGAAAAATCAGGAAAAATTGTCATCGAGGCGGAAAATATCAGCTACGCCTATGATGAGCAGCCGATAGTCAAAGACTTTTCTATTACTATCATGCGCGGTGACAAGATTGGTCTGCTGGGACCCAACGGCGTGGGCAAGACCACCCTGCTGCGGCTGCTGCTGGGAGAACTGCAGCCACAGAAAGGAACCGTAAAACACGGTACCCGTCTGGATATTGCCTATTTTGACCAGCAGCGTGCGCAGCTGGATGATAATGCGACGGTGATCGACAACCTTGCCCTAGGTAAGGACTCGGTAACGATCAATGGTCGTGAGAAGCACGTCATCAGCTACCTGCAGGATTTTCTTTTTGCTCCAGACCGGGCACGCAGCCCGGTCAATGCCCTGTCCGGCGGTGAAAAAAATCGCCTGCTGCTGGCCAAAATGTTCTGCCGCCCCTCCAATGTGCTGGTACTGGATGAACCCACCAATGACCTGGACTTTGAAACCCTGGACCTGCTCGAACAACTGATGATCGAGTACACGGGAACCCTGCTGCTGATCAGCCATGACCGCAGCTTCATCAATGACGTCGTGACGTCTACCCTGTCGTTTGAGGGTAATGGCGTAATCGATGAATATGTTGGCGGTTATGATGACTGGATGCGGCAACGAACAGACGCAAAAGCAGAAAAAAAACCGGCAAAAAAATCAGCTGCTGCTAAAACGGTCGCCAAAAAACAGCTGAAACTCAGTTATAAACTACAGCGGGAACTGGATGAACTGCCGCAGATGATTCAACGGCTGGAACAGGCTCAGCTGGCGCTACATGACAGCATGGCTGATCCGGATTACTTTAAACATGCTAAAGAAGATATAGCCAAAGATCAGAAAAAACTTACAGAAATTGATAGTGAGCTGGAAATGGCTTACTCACGATGGGAAGAACTTGATGCTTAACGGCCTGGTAAAGACTACTATATTTTACTGTAGCGCCGTCCCCGGCGCGATTCTCTAACAACATGCAAAATCCATCGCGCCGGGAACGGCGCCCCTACAACTTTAAAGGCGGATGAAAAATCATCTGCACGACATTGCCATCCGGGTCACGGCAATAAAAGCTCCTGGCACCATCCCGATGTGTTTTGGGCGCCTTGAATATTTCAGTGTCATGCTGCAGCAGGAATTCATACCAGGTATCGACACTATCAATCTCGCCAATGATAAACCCGATATGATCAAGGTGCTGCGGGCCTGAAGGTAGTTCAGCCACCCGGTGCAAGGCCAGATTATCGTTGCCTGAGGTCAGGTAAACATTATCCTGATCAGGCCGCCACTCAACCTGCATTCCCAGCAGCTCAACGTAAAAGCTTTCTGTCTCAGCAAGTTTGATGACATTTAATGCGACATGTCGCATGCCCGTGGTAGCCGGTGGTCGTTTGCTACTCATAGCCTTCAATCTGCCTTCTCAACAGAGAAAACTTCACTCTCTACATCTGCCCAGGCCTCATCACCAAACACCCGCCGAATGACCAGAGCCAGCGCCATAGAGCCACCGGAAAGCAATGCGTCATGAAAGCTCTTCAATGAGAAACCATCACCCTGCTCTGCCATCTGTCGTTCACGCAGGCAATTGATGATCGCCCAGCCTGTTGCATAGCCCATAGGGACACCGGGTGAGCGTGTGTACCATGTCAGATCGGCCACCGCCTGTTCATGTTGCATACCCAGGCCGTCAACCATGCGCTTTGCCGCATCCTCTATCGACAGCCCGCGACAATGCAGTTCAACATCCAGCATGATGCGCATAGCACGCCAGAGGCGGTCTCTGAGCATAATAAATTCCTGTTCAGGTGTCTGGCTAAAGCCCTGCTCCAGCATCATTTGTTCACAATACAATGCCCAGCCTTCATACAATGTAGCAGATGGGTTTAACAATCTCGGCAAGCTGCGGGCAACAGGGTTCATATTTGCCGTAACAAACTGCAGATGATGGCCCGGCCAGGCTTCATGTACACAGGTCTGCGCTATTGAGGCATAATCGTGCTGTGCCAGTTGTTCAGCCTCGTTGCAGGGCGTGACGTAATACCAGGCCTGCTGCCGGGGGTCATTGGGCAGTGGCTCGTCATAGGCGGCAAACGGGATCTCATGGCGAAGAAAAGCCGGTGTATCAATGATGCTCAGGGTCTCTGTCTCCGGCAGACTGACAATATCCTTCTTTTCAACAAAGGCGCGGGCATCCAGCATAGACTGACGATAACTATCAAGCAGTTGATCAGCGGACGGATGGTTCTCGGCCAGTTTGGCTGTCATAGCGGCCACATCATCATTGCCGTTGAGCACCATGCAGGCCTCGCGCAAGCGGGAAGCCGTTTCCTCATACAGTTCCTGACCCAGCGCATGGATCCTGTCCTGATTGACATCAAGAAAGTGTTGAAAGCCCAGTATATGCCCGAAGTGTCGCTCACCACAGGCAAAGTCGCCCGCCGCCTTTGGCAGCAGATCGCTCTCGATACAGCTGGCAAAATTCTCAAGTGCTGTGGCAGCCTTGCTGACCAGCCCGGCCAGCTCAGGTATCGCCTGATCACATTCTGACAGCCGTGGATGCCGTGGAATCGAGCGTATAAAACAGGCACCTTCGCGTGCGGTCTGCAAAGATGATTTGATCCATAGTGCAGGGATTTTCTCGGCCTGGGTTCCGAGCTTCTGCCGGGCACCGCGCAGGTATTGTGGAATACTGGCCAGGCGCGAAGCTAGCGCCTGTTCGAAATTGCTGACCGGACGCACCAGTAATTGATAAATTGCTTCAACCGGCAGATAGCACTCAGGATCAAGATAGCGCCAGTCTGCCTCAAGCAGTTCCTCGGTCTCCAGCGCGGCACTGCTCCAGACCAGCTCATAATCGATCAACCTGTCGGCATCCAGTGCTTCGGCATCCAGTTCTTCAAGACTGAATATCAGCTCACGATTAAGCGTAATCAAGGCACCCATATCGTCATCGCCGTAGGGCATTAACCGATCAGCGCAGGCGTCATGACCTACCTCGACGGCCTGCTCCGGGTGATAACGAAACCAGGCTTTATAGTAGCTATCAAGGATAGCATCGAAGCGGTCGGCTGTTTGCTGTGGGTCATGCATAGAACTTAGTTTCAAGTTTTAAGTTTCAAGTTTTAAGACTAAGGACTAAGGACTAAGGACTAAGGATGAAAACCAAAACAAGCTCACTTTCCCCTTTCCACTTTCCTCTTTAGCCTTCTTCTATTACTTCGTAATCATGCGTAATTTCCACCGCTTTCGCCAGCATTATCGATGCCGAGCAGTATTTTTCTGCTGAAAGCCTGATCGCACGTTCGACATGTTTAGTGCTCAAACCTTTGCCGGCGACGATGAAATGTACATGTATATGGGTAAAAACAGCAGGAACGGCGTCGGCACGTTCTGCCTCAATGATGCACTTGCAATCCGTGACATCCTGACGAGATTTTTTCAGCATTAGTATGACGTCAATGGATGAGCAGCCCCCCAATCCCATCAGCAATAACTCCATCGGCCTGGCGCCTTTATTTTCACCACCGGCTGCAGGACTGGCATCCATCATGACTTTATGGCCGCTATCTGCGTTTGCCTCGAAGGCGATTCCGCCGGCCCAGTCGACTTCTACTTTCATAATATTCCCTCAAACAATTGTGCCAGCCGGACACCCGGCTCGTCGGCGCGCATAAAGGCTTCACCAATAAGGAACGCACGTACATTATGTTGCAGCATGTTTTCCACGTCTGATCGCTCATGTATGCCACTCTCGGTGACGATTATTCGATCAGCAGGGATTGCTGGCAACAGCGACACCGTCGTCTGCAGTGAGGTCTCAAAGGTACGCAGATTACGGTTATTGATACCGATTAATGTGGCATCCAGGTTCAGCGCGCGTGCCAGCTCTTCTGCATCATGCACTTCTACCAGCACAGCCATGCCCAGTGTATGGGCCAGATCGGTGAACTCCTTCAGCTGCTGATCATCCAGTGCAGCCACAATCAGCAGTATGCAATCTCCACCGATCAGACGTGATTCATAGACCTGGTAGGGATCGATAATAAATTCCTTACGCAATACAGGGAGTGAACAGGCCTCTTTCACCTGCTTCAGATAGTCATCATTACCCTGAAAGTATTCAACATCGGTAAGCACCGACAGGCAGGCTGCACCGCCGGCTTCATAACTGCGGGCAATCTGGGCCGGATCAAAATTCTCCCGCATGACACCCTTGCTGGGAGAGGCTTTTTTGATTTCTGCTATGGTTGCCGCCCTGCCTGCTTCGACGCGCTCTCTGATGGCCGCGATGAAATCTCTAGTCGGTTTTATGCCCTCAAGTTCAGACTGAATCTGCCGCAGCGGGATGTGTCGCTTCCTCTCTGCGACCTCTCGTGCCTTGGTGTCAAGAATTTTAACCAGTATGTCAGCGACCTTGCTCATCGTACAGCCAACCCTAAAACTGATTTGTCATATTGATCAGCTGTTGCAAACGTTCTGCCGCTGTACCGCTGGCAAGCACTTCCAGTGCCCGCTCCACACCAGCATCCATTTCATCAGCCAGCCCGGCTGCATAAATAGCCGCACCGGCATTAAGGGCAACAATATCCCGTGCCGCACCATCGACGTTGGCCAGCACATCCCGCATCATTTGCAGACTGCTCTCAATGTCATTCACTTTGATTTTTTCTATAGGCTGCGTAGTCAGACCGAACTGTTCCGGGTTCATGCTATAGGTACTAATGGCCGAATCTTTCAGTTCAGCAACATAGGTAGGAGCAGAGATACTGATCTCATCCATGCCATCTTCACCGTGCACTACCAGCACATGCCGACTACCGAGTTTTGCTAAAACTTCTGCCAGAGGCTCCAGCAACTCTTTAGCAAACACTCCTAACACCTGGTTCGGTGCCCCGGCAGGATTGGTCAATGGCCCCAGTATATTAAAAATCGTTCTGACGCCCATCTCCCGGCGAGGGCCGATTGCATGTTTCATAGCACTGTGGTGCAAGGGCGCAAACATAAAACCCACACCGATTTCATTGACACATTCCGCTACCTGTTCAGGTGTCAGATCCAGCCTGACCCCGGCCGCCTCCAGTACATCGGCACTGCCGCTGTTGCTGGAGATAGAGCGATTGCCATGTTTAGCTACTCTGCCACCGGCGGCCGCCACTACCAGCGCAGAAGTTGTCGAAACATTAAATGTGCCACTGGCATCTCCGCCTGTGCCGCAGGTGTCCACCAGATGATCAGGTGTAACATTGACATGTGCAGCAAGCTCGCGCATGACCTCTGCAGCTGCCGCAATCTCCTCGACGGTTTCACCCTTGCAACGCAGGCCAATCAGAAAGCCCCCAACCTGTGCCGGCGTGGCCTCCCCGGTCATGATCAGTTGCATGACATGATGCATCTCACTCGCGGCCAGGTTTTTGCCCGAGATCACATATTGAATGGCAGTTTGCATGTCCATG
>JAYEGM010000194.1:0-10476 GCA_034659075.1 Pseudomonadota bacterium | reverse complement strand
TGCCCCTGATGGGTCAGAATCGACTCCGGATGGAATTGTACACCCTCTACATCCAGCGTCCGGTGACGCACGCCCATTATCTCATCATCATCGGTCCAGGCGGTCACTTCCAGGCACTCAGGCAGGCTTTCACGCTCGATTACCAGGGAATGGTAGCGAGTCGCCTGCAGCGGGTTTTCCAGCCCCTTGAAAACACCCAGACCTTTATGATGAATCAATGAGGTCTTGCCATGCATCAGGGTTTTTGCACGAACAATCTTACCACCGAAAGCCTGGCCGATACTCTGGTGGCCCAGGCACACACCGAGAATTGGCACACGACCGCTGAATTGCTTGATTACTTCAACCGATACACCCGCTTCATGCGGTGTACAGGGGCCGGGTGAGATAACGATGCGCTCGGGCTGCATAGCTTCGATCTCGTCTACACTGATCTTGTCATTGCGATGAATCTCAACGTCGGCACCCAGCTCACCAAAATACTGCACCAGGTTATAGGTAAAGGAGTCATAATTATCGATCATTAAAAGCATATCTACGCCTCCTAACTCAGTTGCCTGAAGCCGCCTGTGGCCATCGCCACAGCACGGAAAGTAGCTCGCCCCTTATTCAGGGTCTCTTCCCATTCCATCTCAGGCTGCGAGTCGGCCACAATACCGGCACCCACCTGTATATTGAGCATGCCGCCCTTAATCACCGAGGTACGGATGGCGATGGCGGTGTCCATGTTGCCATTCCAGCCAAGGTAACCCACCGCGCCGGAGTAGACGCCGCGTTTAACCGGCTCCAGTTCATCAATAATTTCCATTGCCCTGATCTTTGGCGCGCCGCTGACCGTGCCGGCCGGGAATGTCGCTTTTAGTACATCGATGGCATCAAATTCCTGACGGATATCACAGACGACATTGGAAACGATATGCATTACGTGTGAATAGCGCTCGATAACCATGCGGTCGGTGAGCTTCACTGATCCTATTTCTGCGATACGTCCAAGATCATTACGTCCGAGATCGACCAGCATCAGATGTTCCGCCAGTTCCTTCGGGTCATTCATTAAATCTTTTTCCAGTGCGACATCTTCTTCCTCGCTGCCGCCACGAGGCCGGGTACCGGCAATAGGCCTTACCGTTGCCTCACTGGATTCGACCTGCACCAGAATTTCAGGTGATGAGCCCACCACCTGAAAATCGCCCAGGTTTATATAATACATATAGGGTGAAGGATTCAGTGTACGCAGGGCGCGGTACAGATCCAGCGGGTCTGATTCATAGGGAATAGTCATGCGTTGCGAGAGCACAACCTGCATGATATCCCCGGCACGAATATATTCACGCGCCCGCTCAACAGCGTCCATATAGCCCTGTTTGCTGAAACCGGAATGAAAGTCCTCTTCACTGACTTCGGTACCGGAGGCCCTGCTCTGATGCGATAAGGGCTGGTCCAGTTGACGAATAAGCTGTTCGATACGCTGCTGGCCTGACTCCCAGGAACCATTTTCTGCCGGATCGACATTGATGACGATAAACAAGCGCCCTTTAAGCTTGTCGAAGATGAGTATTTCATCCGACACCATCAGCAGGATATCCGGTGACTGTAATGGGTCCGGGTGCTGGTTTTCACCCAGATTCGGCTCGATGTAACGGATGATATCGTAAGCAAAATAGCCGACCAGGCCCCCGGCAAAGCGAGGCAGCCCTTCGATATCAGGGGCTTTAAAGCGTTGCTGGTATTCACGTACGGCCTGCAGCGGGTCAGCGGCAGTCAATGACTCAACAATCTCTCCATCTTCAACGATCTCGACCTGATGGCCGGCGGCCCGAAATAAGCTCCGTGCTGACAGGCCGATAATGGAATAGCGGCTTGCTTTCTCACTGCCGGAGACGGATTCAAACAGATAGGAATACTCACCACCGGCAAGCTTGATGTAAGTGCTTAATGGCGTATCGAGGTCCGCTAATACTTCACGTACCAACGGGATGCGGTTATAGCCGCTAGCGGCATAGGCATCAAATTCAGATTTTTTTATAGACATGGGAAAACATTACCTGGGCCACCTGTTTTAATTCTGGATATGCCATATTGTATTTCAAAATTTGTCAGATCAAGGCAAGGATCGCACGTAATAACTAGTTATTGCGAAGATCCTTAACACAGAGATGACAGGTTTTGGAAGCAAGATGATTATTGATGAATTAATACAGGTGACCTCAAACAGTTAAACAGAATATAACGAACAGCAAACGCTTAGCGCATTACCATCGCCAGATCCATGCCTCCTGTTTTTTGATCATGTTTTCCATTTATAAATGTTCTCTTCAGTCCAGCAATTCAATATGCTGGTCAAGACTGTCCAGTGAATCTATCACACCCTGTGTATCCAGGGTAGTCAGATCGACGCCCTGATTATAGCCATAATTGACACAGATAACAGGCATGCCGGCGGCAATCGCAGCTTTGACATCATTGGCAGAGTCACCGATCAGCATGCCCTGCTGCGGGGTAATACCAAAATGCTCACAGGCGTGGGTCAATGGCAAGGGATCCGGTTTCTTGCGTGCGAGTGAATCACCGGAAACCACTAGCTCAAAATAACTATCGAGCTTCAGGTCGGCCAGCAAAGGCAGGGTAAAGGCTGCCGCCTTGTTGGTGACACAGGCCAGGCTGAAACCAGCCGCTTTAAGCTTATCAAGGCCGGCTACAACCCCGTCATAGGGCCGGCTTTTGGCTGAGACGTTTTCGCCATAGGCCTGCAGAAACAGTGCATAGCCCTTTTCATAATCCTCTTTATCAGGCTCGCCGTCCATAGAATCGGTCAGCGCGCGCTTGACCAGGCGGCTGACACCGTTGCCAATCCAGCCGGACACCTTGTCCAACGGCCATGGCTCACGCCCCATGCGCTCGAGCATGATGTTCACACTGTCGGCCAGGTCCGGCGCGGTATTGATCAGGGTGCCGTCGAGGTCAATCATGACCATGCGGACTTTGATTTTTTCTGTCATAACAAAATCACCGGTGATGTGTCAGTTAAACAATACTCGAGATAGCGCTAATTTTATTCAAACAAGCTGTCATTGCACCCTTCGGACATTTCCTACAGGATGGCTTTGCCATCCTTGCGGTCACGAGCACCGAAGCGTGGCAATCTCTTTATTTATAATCAGTCATTTCGAGATTGCTTCGTCACTACGCTCCTCGCAATGACGCATATGGAAAGAATTAATCGACTTTTGCCAGCTCGGCACGCATAGCCGCAACGACTGTTTCGTAATGGTGCGGATCTGCTTCGTTGGCTGCGCCAAAAATAGCGGAGCCGGCGACAAACATATCTGCACCCGCCTCGGCGATTTCGCGAATGTTGTCAATTTTTACGCCGCCATCTACTTCCAGGCGAATGTCTCTGCCGGAGGCATCGATCAGTTTACGTGCCTGCTGTAGTTTGGTCAGCGTAGAGTCTATGAAGCTCTGGCCGCCAAAGCCCGGGTTAACAGACATCAGCAGGATCATATCAATCTTGTCCATGACATATTCAAGAGCATCCAGCGATGTAGCCGGGTTGAATACCAGCCCGGCCTTACAGCCTTCGCTTTGTATCAGTTGCAGGCTGCGATCAACGTGCTCGGAGGCTTCCGGGTGAAAGGTAATATAGGTGGCACCTGCTGCAGCAAAATCAGGGATGATGCGATCGACCGGTTTGACCATCAGATGGACATCAATATCGGCGGTAACACCGTGTTTACGCAGGGCATCACAGACCAGCGGACCGATGGTCAGGTTGGGCACATAGTGATTATCCATGACATCGAAATGCACGACATCGGCACCGGATGCCAGTACGTTATCCACTTCTTCGCCGAGCCTGGCGAAATCTGCGGACAGGATTGAAGGTGAGATAAGGAAATCTTTAGCCATCGTGATACTCCCTGGTAATTTGGTCAAAACTGCTTATCAGTAAGAAATGAGAGGCGCGACTTTACCCTATTTAGGTCGGTTTTTCAGGTATTTCGTGATAATTCAGGGGAAAATAGTAATTGCTCGGAAAAATCGAAAGATCTGCTTAACCGCGAAGGCGCAAAGGGCGCAAGGTGTATATTTTACAGGAAGCATCCTGGATTGAAGCCTGCTGTAATCTGCTACAGCGATTCCATCCTGTAAACGGACATAAACAAAAAATATTATTTTTCTTTGCCTTCTTTGCGCCTTAGCGGTTCTATAAAATCTCAACCATCTGCAAGAAGATTGCGCAAATCAATAATAGCCGCATTAGCGCGCGAGATATACGATGCCATCACCAGTGAATGATTGGCGACAAAACCGAAGCCACTGCCATTCAGGATCAGCGGACTCCAGATGGAATCCTGGGTGGATTCCAGTTCACGGATGATCTGGCGCAGGCTGACAATGGCATTTTTCTTGCGCAATACCGCTTCGAAATCAATTTCCACTGCCTTCAGGAAGTGCAGCAGCGCCCAGGCCGCGCCACGTGCTTCAAAAAAGTTATCGTCAATTTTTGTCCACGGTGTTTTAACGACCATATCATCCGGTGTCGGTGTAGAATGGGTCGCATCGGCATCACCGGCAAGGTCGGTATTGACGCGTAGCTGCCCGACACTGGCGGATAAGCGTTGCGACAGGCCACCCAGTCGTTTCTCGACTATCTGTAACCAGTTTCTTAGATTATCTGCACGGGTATAAAGCTGGGCATTGGTCGCATCGGCATCTACCAGTCGACCGAGATAGGACTCAAGGGCATCAATCCCCTTGCGATAGGAGCCTTCGGCGGATGGAAACATCCATGACTCACTATTGATATTAAACTGCGGCTCCGCCACCATCAGGTCCCGGTCTTCCAGTGACTGTGATTGCGAGCGGCTCAATTCATTGCGCATGGCGCGAGCCAGGTCACGCACCTGTACCAGCACACCGAACTCCCAGTTTGGCATATTATCCAGTAATACTGATGGAGGCATAACATCATTACTGAGATAGCCTCCCGGTTTATCCAGTAATGTATTGCTAACGGTAATCAATGCAGCGGTAGTGACACTGCCGGGGATTATCTTTGCTTCTTCAGTCTGCCCGGTAACAATCTGTGTATTTTCAATAACATCAAACATAGCTGGTGTTCTGCTCCAGTATATAGAGAGCAATATCATCAGCAGGGATATCAGGAATGTCGCCATGCCTATTGACCAGCGCAGGCCCTTTTCCTTCCATGTAGCAGGTTTCAATACACTGCCCACGGCGTTACCTGCCGCCTTTGCCTGTTGCTGGAGTTTATTATTCATGTATGCTTGTCCGATGATTGGAATTTAACGTTTAAAGCCTGTCCTACTCTATCATGTATATGCTTCTATTCCTGATAATCACAATAAAATGAAAATAATTCGCTATATACTCGCCGCCGGCGTTGTCCTGCTGTTCCTGCTGCTGGTCGTTATCACAGGCATGGCGGGTGACACCTTACTCTCGCTATGGGACAGACTGCA
Organism: Pseudomonadota bacterium; assembly: GCA_034659075.1. Lineage (GTDB taxonomy): Bacteria > Pseudomonadota > Gammaproteobacteria > BMS3Bbin11 > BMS3Bbin11 > BMS3Bbin11. Next base: position 4,990 of record JAYEGM010000194.1, on the reverse strand, counting down.
GATCGCCCCCTGGTATATCGGCAGCCTGTTTGCCCTCATATTGCTGATCTTTAGTAGCGCCAGTGCCATCATACTCTGGAAGTTGCTACGCCCGGCAAAAAAACCCGGTGTACTGAAAGAGTCAATAGATGAGGCCAGTCTGCAACAGCGCATAGAGGATGCTAATGAAGGTGGCATTGAGATTGCAGCTGCCAGGGACGAACTGCGCAAGCTCAATCAGCGGCGTGAAACCGGCAAGCTGTTCATTGCCCTTGCCGGCACCATCAGCACCGGCAAGAGCAGCCTGGTCAACAGCCTGCTGCCGGGTGCTGAAGCACGTGCCGAGGTTACCGGCGGCACGACAAGGGAACTGATCGAGTACCACTGGCTTACACCATCTGGTGATGAGGTTATTATTATTGATATGCCCGGACTTCAGGATGCCAGCAATGCGGGCCTCAGTGACAGCGCCAGGCAGGAGGCTGTACGTGCGCACCTGGTGATCTATGTCTGTGATGGTGACCTGACACGCCAGCAAATGCATGAACTAAAGCTGCTGGCAGAGATGAATAAACCGCTCATTCTCGCCCTCAATAAAAGTGACTGGTACAACGAAAATGAACGCAAGCAGATTCTTGCGCGTCTGCATGAGCATACGACCGACATCAAGGACATCACCATAGTTGCCATATCAACACGAAAAAAAAAGCAGGTTATTGTGAAACAGCCTGACGGTAGTGAAAGTACCGAACTACGCCCCGCAGAGCCTGATGTCAGAAAACTGGCTCGCGCCCTGCAACGGCGCATCGACAGCAACCCGGACAGGCTTGAGCAACTCCGTGACAGCGCCGTATTCACCCTTGCAGCCCGCACTCTTGATGAGGCCGAACTGCAGCAACGCGTCGAGAAAGGACAGACTCTGGTTCGTAATCATACCCGCAGTGCCGTTGTCGGTGCGATGGCCGCTATTAGCCCGGGGACTGATATACTTATTCAGGGCGCACTTGGCATCAGCCTGGTCAAAAGCCTGTGCTCCTTATATGAGGTTCCAGTCTCACAGCTTGAGATTGACCGCCTGCTAAAGCTCGGACAATCAAGGCTTAATCGCCACATTGCACTTATAATGGCGGTCCTCGGCAATGCCATGAAGGCCTTCCCCGGCCTTGGTACGCTGGCCGGTGGTGCCCTGCATGCGGTAACCTACGGAATGATATTCGATGCGCTGGGACACAGCCTGAACGAGACACTTGCCTCCCGGGGCGAGCTTGCAACCCTGCCGGTAATTAACCGATTCACGGAGAACCTTGGTGATCAACTGGAAAAACGTAGCAGCGACATTATCCGGCTGGTCCTGGAATCCAGGGACAAACAGGAAAAATAAAACGCTTAAGTCTGTAAAAAATGTTGCTAATGCCGTAACAGACAAACCGTCAGACCATCACCTTACCCTGGCACGCGACAGCCTGTCGCGCCTGCTGCAGGATGAGCACATTCCGCAGACAGTACGCGATGGACTGGATGCCGAATATCAGGGCATACAGCAATTGCTGGATAAAATTGAAAACAATGAAATCCACATTGCCGTCATGGGACGCGTTAGCGTTGGTAAGTCCTCACTTCTCAATGCCATGCTGGGCAGCAACATATTCTCAACCAGCCCGTTACACGGAGAGACGAGTGAGGTAGATCGCAGTGCATGGCAGTCCTATGATAGTGGCGGTGTCTTCCTGATCGATACACCCGGCCTGGATGAGGCCGATGGTGAACAGCGTGAGCAACTGGCGATTGAAGCAGCTGCGCAGGCCGATCTTATTCTGTTTGTCGTCGACGGAGACCTGACACAAAGTGAGCTGGACAGCCTGAAAACACTACACCGGCAGAACAGCATTGTGCTGCTGATATTAAATAAAGCAGACCGCTACAGTCCTGCTGAACAGGAGCAACTACTGCAATCTTTAAGCACACACGCAGCTGGCATCATATCGCAGGAAAATATTCTAAGCTGTTCCGCTGCACCGCCCGCTCAATTAGTAGTCACGGTTGATGAAAACGGCGATGAGGTGGAAAGCCTGCGTCAGCTTGAACCAGAGGTATCTGCACTGACAAGCCGGATATGGCAGATAATCGAACAGGACGGCCGCAGCCTTGCAGCACTGAATGCCAGCCTGTTTGCCGCGCATGTCACCGATAAAGTCTCAGCAAAAATACTCGAAACACGCAGAGGGCTGGCGGAAAAAGTCATTCGCTACTACTGCATTGCAAAAGGAATCGGCGTCGCCGCCAATCCCATACCGCTTGCCGACCTTGCTGCCGCCGCCGCTCTGGACAGTGCTCTGGTCTATCACCTGTCACGTGTCTATGACCTGCCGATGAGCCGGCGTGAATCAGGCAAACTGGTGGCCGCCATATTTGCCCAGCTGGCCGCCCTGATGGGGGCCATATGGACTGTGCACCTTGCCTCCAGTTTACTCAAACTCAGTAGTGGCGGGCTGTCTACTGTATTAACAGCCACCTCCCAGGGTGCCATCGCCTATTACGGCACTTATCTGGTCGGGCAAATTGCCCAACGCTATTTTGAAAAAGGGAAATCCTGGGGTGAAGGCGGCCCGAAGCGGGTTATTGAAGAGATCATGACCAGTCTGGACAAGGATTCGATAATCGAAACTGCACGAGAAGATATATTGATGCGAATAAAGGGGAAAGGTTAGGAATTCATAAAATCGAAGTTTCAAGTTTCAAGTTTCAAGTAAAAATCAAAATCCCAACACCTAAGACCAGATATATTTTTAATCTTTTATGCTCTCCTCTCTCCTCTCTCCTCTCTCCTCTTGAAACTTGAAACTTGAAACTTCGATCTTGAAACTTATCTCCTAAAAACCTGCATCCAGCGCCAGAAATTCAATAACCCTGCCAGCGAGGCAGCGACATAGGTGAAAGCTGCTGCACGCAGGATCTTTCTTGCTGGCCCGTATTGCTGAGGTGATAGATACCCCGACTCAAGCATTGGCAGGGCCTTCTTAAAGCTGGCATCCAGTTCGACAGGCAGGGTGATCAACTGCACCAACAGGCCGACCCCCATGACAAGAAATGCCGCCAGTAAGGTAATCAGCCCCACTGCCGGCACGCGTGTTATCACGGAAAGCAGGGGTACCAGAAACAGCAGCAATGAACCAATTTTCTGTGCGCCTGCGGCCAGTGTTGCCAACCGCACTCGCCACTGGAACAGCGTCTCACTCCTGGCATCCTGCAGGGCATGGCCGACCTCATGGGCGGCAATCGTAATCGCTGTCAGTGTTTGCCCATTGAAACGGTCCTCTCCCAGACGTACTGTTTTTGCTGTCGGGTCGTAGTGATCACCCTCTGTTGTGATTTCTACTTTCACCGATTGCAACGCATACCGGTCAAGCAGATGGCGCGCCAGCTCCCCACCCGTACCGGTGAAATTCTGTTCCGGCTTGCGGTTATAACGCTTGAAAACGGCGCTTACCCAGTATTGTGGGCCAACAATCAATACCACTAAAAAAATGAGGAAAATTACTGCATGCATGTGATTCTGTTGTATAGTGTGCGGGTTCGATGATTCCTGCCTGTCTGAACTATGGTGGATTGTAGCTTTTTTCCGATACCTTAGCCCGGAGAAAAACTGAAGCAGCGACATGCTTTCGGCATGCGCCGCAGGTAATTCTATCCCTGTCGTTTAGATAAATGCATTGACTATATTAGCATTTTATAATATAGTTTCAGGCGCATGGCAAGAATGTAACAAACATGCTGGAAAAATGTCTGCTATGGGGATTCCAGCAAACAATTTTAACTTTATTATTTGGAGATTTTCGTATGAAACTCGTACAGATTGTATCAATTGCTGCTCTGATGAGCATGTCAGCTGCTTCTTCAGCTTTCTGGGGCAGAGGCTATGATGATGGCTATGGCAACGGTTCTGGCTATGGTTCAGGTTACGGCGACGGTTATGGCCGTGGTGATGGTTCCGGTTATGGCTCTGGCTATACCAGAGGCCGTGGTGATGGCCGTGGCGACATGGACGGCGACATGGACGGTGACGTTGATGGCGAATTCAACATGAGCTTTAAAGGCAAAGGCCGTGGACGTGGACGTGGCGCTGGTCGTGGTTATGGTTCTGGTTATGGTTCTGGTTCTGGCGACGGTTATGGCCGTGGCTACAGCGATTACCGTGGCGACTACCGTGGCAACTACTATGGCGGCAACCGTTATGGTTCTGGTGGATATGGCGCACCTTACGGTGGTTATGGCGGCTATCGCGCACCTTATGGTTATGCTCCTGCTCCAATGATGCAGGCACCTGTTGCTCCAGCTGCACCTGCTGCTCCAGCTGCAAAGTAATAAAAACCCTTTAAAAGGTTTTTATTCCTGAAAAGGCCCGTGTGGAATTCCACACGGGCCTTTTTGTTGCTTAAAGAAGTTTCAGGTCTCAAGTTTCAAGGTAAAAGCCAAAACGTGTTACGTAAATCATAAAGCGTAATACCTAAAACTTTTCTTCTTGAAACTTGAAACTTGAAACTTGAAACTTGAAACTTGAAACTTGAAACTCAGAAATAATACCCCAGCTCAATCTGCAACAAATCATCCTCCGCAAACGATTTTAAAGACTGGTCCAGCCCGTCCACGAGAAATTTACTGGCCTGGATTGACAGCTTCCAGCTATCACCAATTCGACGATTCGCTTCCAGGCTGATTAGATAACTATCATCGTGTGTATCCTTGATCACACCAAGCAGTGCATCGGTACTCTGTTCATCATTCAGGGTCAGCCTGAGCCCCAGCATGAAATCATCCTCAAACGGGGTAGTGGCCAGTTCACCACGGGAGTCATAGAGGTATTCCGTTACCAGCCCCAGGTCTGCAGCGCTACCAGCAAGCCCATAAAAAGTGTATTCGAAACCCCCAGTGGCACGCTGGTATTTTTCATAGTTGCCATTGAGGCTGATGGCTTCCAGCTTCCACAACCAGCTGCCCCTGGTCAGCTGCACAT
>JAYEGM010000193.1:0-9390 GCA_034659075.1 Pseudomonadota bacterium | reverse complement strand
CGCTATCAGGATCTGGAAATTATTTGCCGAACGGCTTATGAATGGGAAGCAAAATGGGCGAAGATGCAGGAGCAAGACCAGGGGAAAGGTTAAAAGGGAAAGGGGAAAGGGGAAAGGGGAAAGGGGAAAGGAAAATCAAAATCGTAGAATTTATTGTCCTGAAACTTGGAACCTGAAACCTGAAACTTGGAACCTGAAACCTGAAACCTGAAACCTGAAACTGAAAACATTTTAAATGAAAGAATCCTACCTGCCTGATGCGATCGATCTGACCACGGTTCGTCGCGTGCTGGTGATCAAGTTACGCCATTTTGGTGATGTGCTGCTGACATCTCCGGTCTTCAGTGTTCTGGCGCAGGCTATCCCTGATGTCGAAATCGATGCGCTGGTCTATGCTGAAACGGCACCGATGCTAACCGGGCATCCAGCAATCAGCCAGGTCCATTGTATCGACCGGAACTGGAAAAAACAGGGGATAAAAACACAGTGGCAACAGGAGCGGCAGCTGCTGAATACCCTGCGCCAGCGTGAATATGACCTGATCATACACCTCACCGAGCACGCCCGCGGTGCGCGCCTGGTTAGAAGACTGAAACCCGGCTATTCAGTTGCCCAATCTTATCCTGGCAAACGCGGCCGCTGGTGGAAAAATAGTTTCACTCATACCTATCGAATCCCGGAAAAACCACGCCACACGGTTGAAATACACCTTGATGCCCTGCGTCGTCTGGGTATTTACCCTGCCGCAGATGAAAGGGGTCTGGTGCTAATGCCCGGCACTGATGCGGCCAGGCGTGCAGCGAATATACTGTCTCAGCATACACTCAAGCAGCAGGGCTACCTGGTCATCCATCCAACTTCCCGCTGGATGTTCAAGGGCTGGACGAGAAAGGGCTTTACTGAGGTCATTAACAAGCTTGTTGAGGAAGGACATAAGTTAATACTTACTTCTGCACCAGAGCCCATTGAGATTGACATCGTTGAGAAAATTGTCTCGGACTTGAATGAACCATCGCTAGTAAATCTCGCGGGTCAGCTGAGTCTTAAAGAACTGGCCGCAATCATTGAACACGCTAATTGTTTCATCGGCCTTGATTCTGTACCCATGCACATCGCGGCAGCTATGGACACACCCTGTGTGGCATTATTCGGGCCCAGTGATGAACTAACCTGGGGGCCCTGGCAAGTGCAGCACACTGTATTAACAAAGGATTACTCCTGCCGCCCCTGCGGCCTGGATGGCTGTGGTAATGGAAAAATGAGCGATTGCTTGATGGCAATCAATGCCAAAGAAGTCGTTTCTGCCGTACAGGAGCTACTTTCCTGACTCCGTCATTGTAGCTTCAATCAGAGCTAGAGTTTCCCTGGCATTCTTTTCTATCGAAAACTCTCTGACGGTGTCCAGGTTCTGTTGTTTGATCTGTGCCAGGTAATCTGACTGATCCAGCAATTTCCGCAGTGCTAATAATATTTTCTCGTCTTCACTGTTTTCCATTAGCAGCTCATCCTGGAGAATTTCAGCCGCACCATTCTGACGTGTCGTAATAACTGCATTACCACCACGCATGGCTTCTAACACAACATTACTAAAGGGTTCGTAACGAGCAGGCAGCATCAGTATATCACTATCAATATAATAGCGATCGATATCTCTCACTGGCCCGACGAACTTCACTTTCCCTCCCAAGCCCAGCTGCTCACTCAATACTACGTACCGCTGAAGATGCTTATCCTTACCCACAATAATCGCGAAATAGTCACCCTCTAATTTTTCCAGCAAATGCAACATCTCTGATACACCTTTGCGTGCAAAACCTGAGCCGACAAACAGAATTATTCGAGTTGACGGATCAATAGACAGCTCCTGTCTAACCGAACCGGCAAACGAGTTATCGATATAGAGTTCAACACCAGAATAGATCACGCTAATCTTGCCACTATCAATCTTGTAATGGCGGATGATGTCGTTCCTTACCATTAATGAATTGGCAATAATCTTACGTGCATTCCTGAAACAGCGCTGTTCAAGGAACAGATAGACCGGGTTCAACAAATTAAAACTCTTCTTTTTGCTTAAGAGAAACTCCTTGTGAACACCATCACCAGCACGATAGATATCCGGGCAGCTTATTCGTTCAAGCGAGAAATAAAATCGTTGACCTTTCTGCAGGCAAACAACCAGGTTGAAAAGCATTGCACGTAAAAAAGAAGGAAGGAAATTGGGTAGTCGCGAATGGATTAAGCTGTGCGTATAACCCTGTTCCGTCAACGCATTTGACAGGCGTACGAGATATTTCTCCGCTCCACCATAGGGCGTACGGTTTCTGCGAATGAAACAAATCTCAGCTTTAAAATTACTCATTTAACGGCAAACCCAATATTCTCACGGCTGGCAGTGCTAGTAATTGTAATATAGTATAGGCGCTGACGCTGCCGCAAAGCTATATTACATAAACAATATTGGCAGGCCACCACCAGGAGAAACCCATGCAAAACCTGTCAAAGGAAGATGGAATCATTACAGTTATGCTGCTTCGCCTGAAACAGCAAAGACTGCCGCGTATAAAGGCCCTGTATGAAAAAGTATTACACGGGGATGTGCTGGACAGCTATGATCTTGATTTTCTTAACGCTGTTTGCGGCGAGACAAAGAACTGTCATCAATTCTGCCAGCAGCATCCAGAGTATGATGACCTGTTTTGCCGCTTAACGCATTTTTTTCATAAGATAGCGACAACCGCACTGGAAAACGAAAAGCAGCAGAAGCACCTTCTGCATTAAGCAGAAACGGTATCATAGCTCTTTTAATCTAAGTTCTGCGCTCTCTGTTAAGAGAAAAGTATTTTGATTCAGCTGTTCTCAAGATACCACTTCGCTGCTTCATCAAGCCCGCTGCTCACTGAATACTCCGGTGAATAACCCAGTAACTGCTCAGACTTGCTGGTGTCGGCCAGGGAATGGCGTACATCGCCGGCGCGAAAATCGCGGTATATTGGCTCTTTACTGCTGCAGTCAGGGTGCTCCGCAGCAACGCGCTCCCGAATCATCCGGTAAAGCTCGTTCAATGTCGTTCTTTGGCCAAAGGCCACGTTGTAGACCTGGTCAGCAGCTGATTCATCGGCCGCCGTGGCGGCAAGCAGGTTCGCCTGCACGCAGTTATCGATGTAACAAAAATCTCTGCTTGTCTCGCCGTCACCATTGATAAAGGTGTCTTCACCTTTTATCAATGCAGCAAACCATTTTGGCATAACCGCAGCATAGGCCCCTTCCGGATCCTGGCGTCGTCCAAAAATATTGAAATACCGCAGGCCTATCGATTTAAATCCATAGGTCTTGTTAAACACACTGGCATACAGTTCATTGACCAGCTTGGTTACTGCATAGGGCGACAATGGGTTGCCGATAGTATCTTCCTGCTTCGGCAGACCCGGGTGGTCGCCATAAGTTGAGCTCGATGCCGCATAAACAAATCGTTTCACACCAGCATCTTTCGCCGCCACCAGCATATTCAGAAAGCCGGTGATATTATTTGCATTGGTGATCAGCGGCTCTTCGATAGAGCGCGGAACAGAACCCAGTGCAGCCTGGTGTAAAACATAATCGATGCCCTCGCATGCCGCCATGCAGGCCTCAGCATCACGGATATCCACATTGAGAAAGCTGAATCGCAGCCACTGCTCTTCACTTACCAGAGACTGTACGGCATCAAGATTATGCTGGTGACCGGTAGAAAAATTATCTATACCGACAACCTTTTGGTCCAGTTTCAATAATGTCTCGAGCAGGTTGGAGCCGATAAATCCGGCCACGCCGGTGATCAACCAACTGCGTGGCTCTTCCTGCAACTCTTTTTTAAGTTTCTGGTATGTGTTCATTACAGCCTGCCGTCTGTCTGATCTGCATGGAACATATACTTAACATCAAACAGCACATGATCGGGCTTGCCGAATTTTCTGACGGCCTCTGCACCCATCTCAATAAACTGCCGGTGTGCGACAACTATGATAATTGCATCGTAAGCGCCCGCCTCAGGCTCTGCTATAGGCCTGAAGCCATATTCCTCATACGCTTCATCCGCATCGACCCAGGGGTCGTAAACATCAACATTGGCATGCAGGTCAGTAAATTTTTCAACGATATCAATGACCCGCGTATTACGAAGATCCGGGCAGTTTTCCTTGAAGGTCAGGCCCAGCAAAAGAATTTTTGAATCGACTATATGTATTCTCTTCTGGGTCATGAACCGTGATACCTGATCGACCACATAGCAGCCCATATCATCATTTATACGGCGTCCGGCCAGGATCATTTCAGGGTGATAACCTAGTTCTGTCGCCTTATGCGTCAGGTAATAGGGGTCAACACCGATGCAATGCCCACCGACCAGTCCGGGACGGAAGGGCAGGAAATTCCATTTGGTGCCTGCCGCTTTAAGAACCTCCTCGGTATCTATATTCATCCTGTTGAAGATCATCGCCAGCTCATTAATCAGGGCTATATTGACATCACGCTGAGTATTTTCAATCACCTTCGCTGCTTCGGCAACTTTTACGCTGCTGGCCTTGTAGGTGCCGGCGGTAATGATGGATCTATACAGATCATCAACAAAGTCAGCCGTCGCTGGAGTGGATCCGGATGTCACTTTTTGAATACTGGTCACGCCGTGTTCTTTGTCACCCGGGTTAATGCGTTCTGGACTGTAGCCAACAAAAAAGTCGCGGTTAAATTCAAGACCGGAGAGCTCTGCCAATATGGGTACACAAACTTCTTCTGTTGCCCCCGGGTAGACAGTCGATTCATAAATCACAATGTCATCTGCTGAAAGATAGCGGCCAATCAGCTCGCTGGCCTTTCGCAGAGGCGTCAGATCCGGGTTCTTGTGGCGATCTATGGGAGTCGGCACCGTAACGATAAAAACATTTGCTTCAACAAGATCTTCAGCATTTGCGGTATAATCCAGCCTGGAAGCCGCTTTCAGGCCTTCTTCATCAACTTCAAGCGTCTTGTCATGACCCGCAGCCAGTTCCTTTATCCTGCCGGGGTCTATATCAAAACCAATGGTATTTATATGCTTGCCAAATTCTACGGCCAGCGGCAGGCCGACGTAGCCGAGGCCAATAACGGCGATGGTGGTTGTTTTCGAATTCATAAAATGTCCAGAATTGAGTGGTGCCCTTAAGGGGCATTTGATTACATATTCAACCGCTTATTATAGCAGTAGATGACAAATCTGCCAGAGTGGTTGTTTATGCCACATACAAGCGTAAAATGCGCTAACGCCTTCTTTCTGGATCACTACATGCACTGCCATTACCACTCAGCAATCAAAATCACTATTTCATTTTTTTCTGAAGTAAAATGAAGATCCTGCATACAGAAGCCTCACTTGGCTATGGCGGCCAGGAAATGCGTATTGTCAAAGAAGCACAGGGGATGGCGCAACTCGGGCATGAGCTCACTTTGCTGTGCCCGAAAGAAGCACAGATAGCCTCACTGGCCAGAGACCATGGCCTGAATGTACAGATGTTGCCGATAGGCAGAAAAAAAATCAGCGCTGTGCTTGCCCTGCGGCGCTGGCTTAAAGAAACCCCGCAGAACGTCATCAATACTCACAGCTCCACGGACAGCTGGCTGGTGGCACTGGCGACGAGGATGTTAACGGATCGACCGGCAATCGTGCGTACCCGGCACATCTCTGCGCCCATACCCAATAATTTTTCATCACGATGGCTTTATACTAAATCCTGCGAGCATGTTGTCACTACCGGTGAAAAGCTGCGACAGACACTGATCAATATCAATCACTACCCTGCTGAGCAGATCACCTCAGTGCGTACCGGCATCGATCTCGATTATTTTTGTCCGGCTGATAAATCTAAAGTGCGGCACAAATTAGGCCTGGATCAAGCCCATTTTATCATTGGCATCGTGGCCACGCTACGCAGTTGGAAAGGCCATCGCTATCTGATAAAGGCCTTCAGCCGCTTCAGTGATAAAAATAGCCGCCTGTTAATCGTCGGTGACGGTCCACAATGGGATGCCCTGCATACGCTGGTTGATACGCTCGGCTTGCGTGATCGTGTTATTTTCACTAATCGACAGCAGAACATTGCGGAGTGGATGAATGCAATGGATGTATTCTGCCTGCCATCCTATGCCAATGAAGGCGTGCCGCAGGCCCTGATGCAGTCACAGGCCTGTGGCATTCCGGCGATCACTACACTCAACGGCAGTATCAATGAAGCCGTTATCCCGGATAAAACAGCTCTTATTGTTGAACCCCGTGACAGTAATGCACTACTGGACGCCTTTGAGCATATCTATAAAGATAACAACAGACTTTCCCGCATGTCGGCTGCAGCCCATAAAAATGCCAGACAAAATTTCTCCCGGCAGCAAATGATCGAACAAATGGAATCCGTTTTTACCGCCGCTATTGAATCAAAGCCTGCTAAATGACGTCAGAAAAACTATACAAATACGAACTTGGCCTGCTCTCAATGCTGGTGCTGATACTGCCAAGTCTGGAAGCGGCAAAAACCCTGTTCTGGTTTTCCTATCTCTGTCTTTTTCTTTTCAGGCGTTATCAGAATGGAAGCCTTTCTTTGATACCGGTGAAGCCTGCCAATATAGCGGTCACTCTCTATCTTTCCGCTACACTCATCAGCACTCTTGCCAACTGGCCGCTAGAGAATGGATTTAAAGGTTTTCTGGACGAATTTCGTTTTTTAACTTTATTTCTCTGCCTCTATAGCGCCGGCTATACTGCCACCGAATACCGCCGCATTGGTCTGCTGATTATTGTTGGTGTGCTCGGAGGTCTGGTCTATGGCCTGGTGGAATTTCTGCTAGGAATGCGTACAGATTTTCAGTTTCACTCTGCCGGTATACTCACCCAGTCATCCATCTATCTTGGCATCGCCATAATTTTGAATACCGGGCTGCTGCTAAACCCGGAAAAAGATTCACCTCGAGTAAGATTATTCCTGAAAATAGCACTCATTATTCAGATTCTTGCCCTGTTTTATATCGGCAGTCGCGGAAGTATGCTTGCCGTCACTCTGGCCCTGGTGTTTATTGCATTTCTTAAAGTGAACCTGGGCACACTTTTGGCATGGCTAGCCGGCCTTACGGCATCACTAGTGCTTGCAGCAATGCTGATACAGATATTCCCGGACAACGTATTCAGCAAAGATATCATCCAGCAATATTCCATAGACCGCATCAAGGAGTCGGACAGCCAACGCATAGGGGCCTGGCAAATCGCTCTTGCCAAACTGGCGCAGGGCAAGGACCTGGTGTGGGGAGTTGGCCCGAGAAACTACAAAGTCATTAATGATATGGAATTTGTAAGACAGGATGAGAATTTGTCCCGCATACATAAATATGGACACGCCCATAATATCTTCCTCACCCAGCTAGTAGAACAGGGAATAGTTGGCCTGCTGGCTATGCTGTTTTTCTTCTTTTTGATACTGCAGAAGATCTTCTCAATATGGCGCCTTGAAGCGGGCCACGTACCCGGCTGGGCCTGGTATGGCGGCATCGGTGGATTAGCCGTACCACTCATCGCCGGACTATTTAACACCCCCTTCTACCAGGAGCATGCCATGCTGGCAATGGTGGTGGTTGGGTTGATGTTTGCCAGTACTGGCTGCGCTTTACAAAAAAACAATTAATGCTTTCCCGTTCACCTCTGATGATCCTGGCGCTACTTTTTTTTGTGGCACTACTGGCACTTTTTCCCGGCATAGGTGAGCTGACGGGTATCACAGGAAAGGATGAGTATTACCTGACGATACGAACGCCGATGCATATGATTGAAGGTAGCCATGGCTGGCTACCCTGGCTAGACGGAATGCCCAGGCTGCAAAAACCACCATTAATGTACTGGCTGGGTAAGATCGGCTACGAACTCTTTGGTATATCACTGGTATCAGCGAGAATGATTGGGGTCTTTTTTGCAGCCATCCTTGTTGTCACGACCGCCGCCCTCTCATGGTTTTCAAATAAAGATAAAAAAATGGCCATCCTTACCGGACTAGTCACTCTCGGCATGGCAGGTGTCATGATTGATGGCCGCCGCTACCTGCTGGATATTCCAGTGGCTGCATTTTCAGGTCTCTCGATTTTATTTCTCCTTTTGTGGGATAGGAAATCTTCATTCATTTATTTATTTACATCAATGATTTTCCTGGGTCTTGCATTCCTGACCAAAGGCCCCGTCACCCTTATTTTTTATCTAGCAGCCATTGTTTCATGGCGTCTGACAAGGCCAGAAAATATAGTTCGGAGACCCAGGTACTGGCAGCAGTGGACAGCTTCCTTAACCGTTGCATTCCTCATTGTCCTGCCCTGGTATTTTTACATATACCAACATTACCCGGATGAGCTATCCAGTACACTGCTACAGGAAACCAATGACAGGAACATATTAGATTTTTCACTCTCACCACTATTAAACCTGACGGTATTAGGGCTTCCGTGGTCAATTATCCTTCTAGCACTTTTACTAAATTATTTTCGGACACATGACTCAGGCAAAAGGAATTCGAATTCAAATATAATATTCCTGGCAGCATGGTTATTGCTTTCCATTTTGCCATTTTTCTTTTTTAAAACGTTTAGCCGCTACCTGTATGGTTGCCTGATACCTGTTTCAATTCTTATTCCAACGCTACTTAACCATCATCCCGATATCACAATTTTCAAATACTGGTTCCGTACAGCTGCCATTATTAGTTCACTAATAGGTTTCACTCTTTTGACACTCGTTCTCTGGTTCAGGGGATTTGACCTGGCTCTTTTTTTCTCCTTCTTAATGATTGTGGTTTTTATCTATTGCTGGTGGCAAGCTAAAAACCCCATGGCGCTTGCTCTTACTTCCGTACTTTACTGGCTCAGCGTCACGGCCATTATCTACCCTCGAATTGGCATCAATGCCATCCCTGTCGGGGTAGAAAGCTTGATCAAGAATGAATATACCGTACTATATGCCGGGCCACAGCCAGCCATGCTTCCTGCAGCAACAGGTAGAGGACTCAGGGCGACATCAAGACTTTGGACGCTTCCAGATGACATTATGAAAAACTGTAAAGGCATCTTGCTTTTCACTCCACAGGACATGCTCGGCATGGCAAAAAAACAAATGGGAGATTTGAAATTGAAGTATGACGTATTGAATAAATATAAAATTCTTTCTTCCAGAGGTTCCTGGGTAAAATTTACAAAAGAAGGGACCACATACTCTGACTGGCTGCAGGCAATTCGTCTGAAGAATATTGACTCTTTAGGCACTACAATCTTCTTGCTACGTGTCAAATCGATTGATTGCAATTGATACTTTCCTGACGATGCCTGGCTACATTAACAATCGCACACCTGTTTTGC
>JAYEGM010000192.1:0-9423 GCA_034659075.1 Pseudomonadota bacterium | reverse complement strand
AGTGATGGTAGTAAGATAAATCATCACTCCATGGTCTTGTTAAGGCTAGAGTAATGCCGTCTAACATGATGGCATCTGCACAAGCTTCGTTATGATTCGGATGTAGTGCTGAGCCATCATGCGGGGACTACTGTTTGCATTTTTTTCTGTGGCGTATCTCTACTCTTTGCTAGAGTCCTGACAACCCTGTTAATCCAACTATCCCTTATCCCACCCCCACGAGTTCGATGTAGCACACAACCTGATAATGACAATCATGTTGATCGTCTACATGGTAGATCGTCCCCATCTTTCCCAAAGATTTCAAGCATCACAATAATAAGAATGATAAGAATCGGTGATGCATTAACTGATGGCTTTTTCGATGGCGTCAATCGACCGCTTGTGGCCGACGATCTGAGACAAATTCACTTGATCTGAAAATGTCTGCTTTTGAGGAATCTATAGCATTTTCAGATATCCTGCTTCTAACTGCTATGTCTCATGATCAGACATTTGTTGATCTGTCAGATATAGTCTAAAACAGTTATCAATGCTGTTAACATCATATCCATACTTCTACACATCATGATAACCAAAGATTGATCGCAAGGTGCCAACCCTTTTCCCTTTCCTCTGTCTTACGCAATCCCACCATTAATACCAATAACCTGCCCGGAAAGATAAGCCGCCTTGTCTGATGCAAGAAATGCCACTAGCTCTGCGACTTCATCAGGTGTTCCAGCACGCTGTGCCGGTACCATTTTTTTAATCATGTCCTGATCAAATACATCTTCCGTCATTTCACCCTGAATAATTCCAGGTGCTACGACATTGGCGGTAATACCGCGTGATGCCATCTCCTGTGAGAGCGATTTTATCGCCCCATGCAAACCTGCCTTGGCGGCAGCATAGTTGGCCTGCCCACGATTCCCCAGTTGGCCGGCAATAGAGGAAATAGCAATCACCCTGCCCCAGCGAGTGCGCATCATCGGCAGCAGCAAGGGTTGAGTGACGTTGTAAAAACCGTTGAGAGAGACATCGATGACGCTATGCCACTGCTCAGAACTCATGCCTGCCAGTGGTGCATCATTATGGATGCCGGCATTGCTGACGATGACCTGTATCGGGCGATCTGCGAGTTCGTTTTCTAATATCTGCCGGGTTGCTTCCGCATCGGTGACATCAAAACAGATGCTCTCTGCAGAACCCCCAAATTCAACAATAGCCGATACTACTTTATCCGCACGTTCAGGGCGGCTCAATGAATGCACGATGACATGCATACCCTGCTGTGCAAGTTTAAAACAAATGGCTGAACCAATATCACCACTACCACCCGTAACCAGTGCCTGTTTCACCTTGCTTGCTCCTTTGCTGACATCATTACAGTTAACCTGCCATGTACCAGTAATCTGGATAAGGCAAGAACGCTGAATTGATAGATCATTCCGTTGTCATCTCCCATTAAACATTCTGCCCGCACTGTCAGGGGATGTTCAATATCGTGTACCCAGTTCACTTCAAATTGAACATCACGTACCGCAGCAAGATATACGGTCTGCTCTTCTGTTTGTGCCGAGCCTAACAGGCTGCCATGCACTGCCATCGCCTGCCCTCCGTATTCGATTCCTGTCACGGATGATAGCCCTTGTTCGCAACGCAACGGGTTTTTGTTATTCTGGTGACTAATTGTTTCGCACACTATCGTAGTGTCATCCCATTCGACTACCCTGTCCAGCAGGCACATATCACCAGCATGCGGTATCAGGCTACATAGTTCATCATGTTCAATCATCCTTACTTGAACTCCTGGTGATAGAAACATCCAGTCCCTGCCCATGTAGATAGGGAAGACAGACCCTGCCAGACTGTTTGTTGGCAATTACGTGCAACAAGGGTAGGCTATTCGCTGCCGGATTTTCCGTTCTCAGCTGTTCCAGCCCCTGGTTCTGCATAGTAGTAGTGGATGGGTCTTTGATGTTCACTTCTGCAGAAAGAGACCATTGTGTTAGTTCCGGTAACAACAGCAGGGCCACCCCATAGGAGGCTGTTACTTGTTGATGATTTTTTAATAAAGGAGGGGGCACAATGTCATAGGCGACAAAAAGTACAGCGTGTTCATTCATTAACACCTGTGTCATGGCCTCCAGCAAACCTACACTAAAAGTGTTTTCACCGGCTGCGATACTTGTTGATGCCGCAGTGGATTTTACTGAAATTGACCAGTAACCTGCCGGTGCATTATGGACTGAATTGTGGAACTGGGTGGGTGATACCGGTTTTCCAGGCAGTGTCAGTGCAGTCAGAATCTTATCGACAACATTGAGGTCACCGCTGGAAGAGGCAAATACCGATGTCAGATCAGGGACTGCAAGAAACTCCGTCACACCAGCAAAGCCGGTGATGGCCTGATGTCCGCAGTCGAGTGCAATCTTTATCGTATCAGTTGTTCGTCTTCTTTCAATGGCTGATAAGGCCGCAGGCTTTAATACCGGGAAATCAGCACAAACATTATAGTTACCCTCAGCAGAAAGAACCCTCTTGCCACTCTGCCAGCTTTCAATACCCGGCGCCACCAGGCCCACCCCTGCAATACCGACAGCTTTCATAAGGGCCACGCTCATAAATCTCGTCCAATAATCAGGCTGGCATTACTGCCGCCAAATCCTAATGAGTTGCTCATCACGATATCGATTGATGACTTATTTACAGATGATGAATCGAGAACAATATTCGACTGTATCCGCTCATCAACATATCGTGTGTTCAGGCTGACAGGTAAGAGATTTTCTTCAATCGCGATACATGAAAATACAGCGCCGACAATGCCAGCGGCTCCTAATGTATGGCCGGTAAAACCTTTAGTTGATGAACAGGGATTTTTGCCTTCAAATACCGTCATCATGGCCCTGTCTTCTGCGAGATCGTTCGCCGGGGTCGCCGTCCCGTGTAGATTGACATAGTCGATCTGGGATGGTGATAGCCCTGCTCGATCCAGTGCCTGCAACATGGCCTGCACGGCACCCGCTCCTTCCGGATGGGGACTGGACATGTGCCATGCATCAGAACTTTCACCATAACCGAGCAAATAATGTTCTGCACTCTTGATCTCTTTTTCGAGTACAACATAACCTGCTGCCTCACCGATATTGATGCCATCCCGTTTAGCATCTGCCGGGCGGCAGGGCTGGCCAGACACCAGCTGCAGGGAGTTAAATCCATACAGTGTCATCTGGCACAGACTGTCTATGCCGCCAACAATGGCAGCATCACATAGGCCCGCGCCCATATGTCTCGCTGCTGCTGCAAATACCCGGGAGCTTGACGAACAGGCAGTTGAAATAATCTGTGCAGGACCTCGCAGACCAAGTCTATTTGATAAATAATCTACGGATGAGAAAACATCATGGGTTGTAGAGTAATTGAACCAGTCAGGTAATTCGCCTGAGTCAGGATCACGACTAGCATAGGCCATCTCTGTCTGTTGAATACCGGATGTTGAGGTGCCAATAAACAGGCCGATTCGCTCAGCACCATAGCGAGATTTCAGTTCTTCGACCGCTTCAAGCATGCCATCCTGCTGCAGACCCAACTCAGCCAGGCGATTATTGCGGCAGTCAAAATCTGCCAGTTCCCCAGACAGAATGACATCATCAACACCGTTTACCATACCCACATAGGTATCAAATTCTATACCCGAGAAAGCATTCTGCTGCAGACCAGTTCGTGATTGCTTCAGGGCCTCACGATTTGCCGACAAACCTGCTCCGAGGGTGGTTGTTATGGTAGAGGCAGTAATTGCTATTTTTTGATTCATTCTTTAAGAATCCACTGGTTTAATCGTCATTGCGAGGAACGAAGTGACGTGGCAATCTCTAAGATAAAGATTATATCGCATGAGATTGCCGCGCTTCGCTCGCAATGACGAACATCATACAATTAATATAGAGTTTCCTTAGTTATAACTTGTATAAAACCACTTTCGCGCGGAGTGCGGCTCCCACAAAATGCCCTTTAACCTTTAACCTTTAACCTTTAACCTTTAACCTTTAACCTTTAACCTTTCCTCTTTCCTCTTTCCCCTGCCCTTCAGCAAAACCCCAGGACAATACAAATGCGGCAAGCACTCCACTAGCAACAGTAACACCTATCGAGTGCAGCACCGGTATACTGGAAAATGCTAGCATAGCAAAAACCACAAGGCTTGAGATACTGCAGATTATTAATGAAAAAGTGACGATAGCGGCTTCTTCCCGGTCATCGCGAATACTGCTGAAAAATAATGCATAGTCCAGACCCAGACCGGTTACCAGCAACAGGGAAACCAGGTGGAACAGATTCAGGGGTTCACCCAGCCACAACGGCACCATGGCGGCAAACAACACCGCCAGTATCACGGGCCCGATAACCCTTAAGCTTCGACGTAGATCCCTGAGGCCAATAATCAGCACGAGTAAAATCACGACCGTTACCCAGCTAATGCGTGACAGCATCTCCTGGCGAAACTCGAGTATCAGATTGTTGGTACTGGACTTGAGGTTTATAAAAGCCACCTGCGGTATGCCTGACTCTTTAATTAATTTTTCCAGCGCCACAGGATCTACCAGACCGGTCAGGCGAATTACTCCTGAAACACTGCTATTGTTTATAGATAACAAACCATCTAATGCAGCATCGAGAGAAGAACCTCGCAAGTCATCCGGCTTGAGGAGGCTTAACGATTTCGTTTCTTCCACCGCATCAAGAAAAGGTTCAAAGCTCTCGACCCGGAATGATAAGCCTTCTATGGCATCGATCATTCGTTCAGATAAGGTTTCCCGGTCAGGCAGCAGGGATTGCCGGTGCTGCTGTGTCTGCAGTGAAGGCAGCAGGTCAGCAGCCGATTGTGTGCCTGACAGGTAACCTTTTCTAATTGCCCCTGCCAGCACGGGTTGCAATAACTCCTGTGTCCTCAGGACTTGCTCGACATTCCTAGCCTCAATACGAACCAGGCTGGTAGCCTCCGGTACGCCAAGGCCATCACGCAGCAAACGATCGCGTTGAACAAGTTCTGCCGGAACCGGGCTTAATGCGGCAATTTCGTTCGACCAGATATCTTCTGGCAGATTAGAATCATGCTTCATCATACTAACCATGCTCACCAGCACAAATGCGATTAAAGCGATACCAGTCAGACGCAGCCAAAATCTACTCTTCGATGTCAGGACCAGGAATTCCAGCCCTGCTCTAAAACCGGGCACATCTTCTTTTAGTACAGGCAGCAGTGTTCGGGTAATCAGTGCCGCTGTGATTAGACCCGTAAGCGAAAACACGCCCAATTGGGAAAGACCACTGAAGTCAGTCCATACCATCGCCCCGTAACCTAAAGCCGTTGTCATTACCCCAAGTCTCAGCACCGGCCAGATCCTGATAGCTGCCTGCTGCAGAGAGTTCTCTTTTCTAGCATGTATTAAAAGATGAACCGGGTAATCAATGGCCACACCCAGCAAGGTGATACCGAAAGCCAGCGTAATACCATGGATACTGCTGTACAGTAGAGATACCAGCGCCGTTGCCATTAACAGGCCACCGGCTAACGGCAGCATGGTTAACAGCACCGTGGTGCCACGTCTAAACACAAGAAACATGAAGAACAGCATGAAAAATCCTGCCGCTATAGACAGCTGTCGACTTTCGTTGCGAATGCTATCCCGTGCGACAACGGCGAATAATGGTGACCCACTGACTACAAGTGAGAAGTTTGTGCTCCCCCGGGTCTGCTCAAATGTGCTCTGGATAAGCCTGTACGCCTCCTCCTGGGCATCAATGTTACTGCCGGGCTCTTTACTGCTCGCGATCAGCAAGGCTCGTTTTTCACTACTGAAATACCAGACACCATTGCTGGATTCGAGCGCTGACTGGCCGTTTAGTAAGCTTTCGCTAACACGTAACATGGCAGCCGTCGGGTCAGACACCAGCAACCTCTTACTGAAACTGGAAAAAGGAGAAGCCATCTCCTCCAGTCGCTGCTGAAAGGCATATCTTAATTCAGGTACCGAGAATGAGTTCTCGCTCATCGTCTTATCGAGTAAATAACGGTAACTGAACAGGCGCTGCGTAAGGCTGTCATCGACTGCTGATGACCCATTTACTACTGAAGAGAACAAGCCTGATTGACGCAGACCAGCAGCCAGTTTCTGACTCTGGGCGGTGATCTGTACTTTATCGGTATCACTAGCATCATTCGTATTATTCGCTTTGCCAGTAATCGCAATCAGCCACAGTCTTGACGCAGACCCTTGCTGAAATTCCTGCAGCAGCTGTCGCTGCTTTTCGTTGCTGCCGGAAGGCATGAAACTCGCGATATCAGTCTGTACTGTTGTATAGGCAAATACCTGAATCAGGGCTAGCGTGAGAACAAGAAACCAGATTAACCTGACCCCCATGATTATTCAGCCACCTCACCTTCACTGGCTTGCTCTGAAAAAAGCTGCATACGGGTCAAATCACCATTGCTGTCTTCAACAATATATAACATAATTTTATCACCCGCCCCGGACACCTTTAGCCTGCTCACATAGGCAGCCAGTTTTTTATTTTTTGGCTGCAAGCTGATTTCCCACTGATCCCTATTACCGCTGAAGTCTATTTCATAATATTTCTGCAGGCTGATGAGGTCACCCGCCAGTATTGCGCGAAAGGATCCTACAAAGGTTTTCACCAGTGGAAGTTGATCCAGGTTTCGAGTGCGACTCTTGTCCGCTTTTTCTATGGTCACCTGTTTTCTATCGATGATGTAGCGAACCCGGGATGGCTTGATTACTGTTCGTATCAGTTTATCAGGTGCAAGATATTCAAGCGTTCCCTCGCTAAACAGTGGAGCATCCAGCAGTTCCATTTGTTTTTCTTCTTTGTACTGAACTGTACGGTGCTTGACCGCCGTCATATCCTGCATAAGAAGTTCAAGTTCATTTGACCAGGCGCTCTGCACAGGCAGGCTTGCAAACATGACCACCAGCAAAAGGTGTTTAATCGCGCTGCCAGAAGTCATAAAAGTTGAACCAGTTATAGGGAGCCTTCCTGGCATACTCTTCCAGCCTTGCTGCATAGCGGCAGGTGAACGCTTCAACCGCCTTAGGTCTATCCTCACGTTTCACTTCAGGTGCATCACTTAATAAATCGAAATGTATCTGGTACCGGTTGCCACCCAGGTAGAGTCCAAAACAGGTGAAAACCGGCACCTTTAAAGCCAGTGCCAATATCGCCGGCCCTTTAGGGAAATCTGCAGGCTCACCAAGAAACTGGCAACTGACAGGTTTATCATCATCGACCGACCTGTCTGCCAGCATTGCCACCAGGCCGCCGCCATCCAGGCATTCTTTTGCCCGCAGCATGGTGTCCGGACGCCCTATCGGCAATATCGTATTAGCCACCTCAGGGGCCAGTACATTAAGGAATTGCGTAATCGACTGGTTCTGTTCTTCATGCATCAAAATCCGCAACTCGAAGGTATCGTGATAATGGTGCACACCGGTAGCGCGCAGGACCTCAAAACTGCCCAGGTGCGCACCATACAATAGACAGCCCTGGCCTTTTTTAATATAGGCCAGAATTTTTTCAGCATTAAAGGTTTCGATATTAAATTGTGACTCTCTGCCAAGTAACAGATAGATCCGATCGAGAATGGTTGCTGCAAAATACCGGTGGTGACGAAAAACAGCCATGCGTGACGGCTCTCGACCCTGCACACGCCGGAGAAATTCTCTTGAAGCCTTTCGCGTCACTGAAGAAGTGAGATAGAAATACAGGGTGATCGGATAAAGAAACAAAGAGGCCACAGACCTGCCCAGGTGACGCGCGATCCAGCTGATGACATTCAGCCAGAAAACAGTGCCGCGTTCAGGCTGGTTCACCCATTGCTGACTCATTGAGATTGATCAGCCTGAAGCAGCCATAACCCTTGCATGATCAGATTATCATTTTGCAGACATCGAAAATCAATTTTTGTCGTTGTGTCAGTGCTGAGGGTTTTCTTTTCTTCCAGCACAATATCCAGTAGATGCGAAGACCCATCGCTCACAAGGACTGGAGATAAAAATTTCACGGACTTCAACTGCGAGTCATCTATAGAGTAGTGCTTCCATTCCTCAATACATTGGCGCACGTGGTCAAGTATCACCACCCCGGGTAACACCGGGTTAGCGGGAAAATGCCCGGACAGACTCGGGTGATCGGATGAAATATTAATTTGCCTGTGTGTAATCTCGTTGATGCTCATTGATCCATCAATTTTCCCAGTAATTTCTTCATTTCTAAATGAGGTAATTTCCCTATTTCATTACGCGGTAGTGTAGCAACTTTAAACACTGGCCGCGGCAGGAATACCGGGTCAATCTGCTGCCCCAGGGCCTTAATGACATCAGCGGGAGACAACTCAGCTGAAACAAAGACCACGCACAGGCGTGACACTTCACCAGAATGAGATTCATTTTGGACAAATACTCCATCTTCAATACCGGGTATTGAATTAAGCCTGTGATTCAGGCCCGACATTGAGGCACGTTTTCCCGCGATCTTTATCATGTCGGATGAGCGGCCGTGCATCAGGAAATGCTCGTCATCAATAGATTCAACCCTGTCAGCCAACAAGGGCCTGTGCGGGAGATGACGCGCAATCACCCTCATACTGCCTTCCATATCGCCATTTTCTTGATACAGCCTCACCCCGTCATACAGATGCCATTTCTTGTTATCTGCTGTATTTCGGGAGGCTATCGCGCCACTCTCAGTACTACCATAGATTTCTCTAAGACCTACTTTAAATAGTTGCTGCACCTGTACAGCTTCTTCCTGACCCAAGTGTGCGGTTGCAGATATTACCTGGCGCAAGACGGGCCAGCTTAACTCTGCCTGCACACAGACTCTAAGATGCAAGGGCGTTGTAATCAATGTGGCCGGTTTAGCAGACAGTGCAAGTGTGCGGCAGATGTCCTGCGGGAAAAAGGGCATCCCTCCATACACAGAGGCCGCACTCATCATAGGCAGCAGAATCGTGGTTTCAAGCCCATACATGTGTTGCGGAGGAACCGTGGCAACTAAATAATCATCTTGCCCTATGTCATAGCGGCTTTGTATCAGCGCAGTTCCCTGCACCAGGTCACCCCAGAATTTTGCATTGGCTGTAGGCTTGCCGGTACTGCCCGAGGTAAATACCATGCAGGCCAATTGACTGGAATCAATCAGTGGAACCTCATTGATGGAGCCTGGTTTAGCTGCTGCATAGTCATAAAGCATGATTTCAGCACTATTACGCATGTCACCGGGCAGCCTGTCCGTATCAGTAAGACAGCTGCTGTCTGGATAGTCGGCTAGCAGTGATTGCGTAACATCAGGCGAACGGTTGGGAGGCAATAACACTGTTTGCCCACGCCAGATCGCCGCCAGGAAGCCAATAATAAAATT
>JAYEGM010000191.1:0-29745 GCA_034659075.1 Pseudomonadota bacterium | reverse complement strand
TTGTAACCTCGCTTTGTTATTGGAAATTACAATTTACCCCTTATCAATGACGAGGGGTAATGAGGTTGCACTAACATTATGATGAAGTGGCCGTTCTCCGCGATAGCGGCTTCGTCCAACAAATCGTTTAAGTTGTGACCTCCGCTTCGCTACGGCCACTTAACTCGAACGTTAATGTCCGCAGCCGACTCCAGGCCTTCAGGATAGGCTATCTGGAGTTAGAGATTAGATGTTGCATTGACCGATTGAAACCGCAAGACATGGCAGACAAAACAGAAAATCAGTAACCACCCGTGATTGTTTCTGTCATACAAGAAACTCACTCGTGTAGATAGATATCATCAAAAGCAGACATACAGCTTGCCGTGCTCGTCACCTGCAGCAAGCGCAACAAACAATGATCTGCCACAGAGGCTGCAGATATGCCCACCGCGTCACTACGCAGCGAAGCACAGTAGTGACGCGGCCGCAAACAGTCCTCAATCGCACTATATACTTGTAATTTTTACCTGCATGCCCGGATGCCGCGCGGATTATGCAGTAAACCCTGCAGTAAGTTGATTGGATTAAAGCTTGATTAGCAGGCAGTACGCGACTAAGTTGGCTGCACGAAAAATTTTATCCGTCGCCACTACGGAAAAGTGGCAACAAGGTACCTCAGGGGCGTGCAACAGGTACATCGGCGAAAGCTGCGACCCATCTTCCAAATCAGGACAACCAGTAAGGTCTGTCCCTACTCACAGGTAATTACCTGCTTTTTCAAAAACGAGCCACCGTGCCTGACGACAGCCTATGGCCATTGTCCTGCCGTGCTCATTTTCTATTCAATGCGGAATCAATCCGCTTCTTTTAAGGAGGTGTTAATACACTAAAGAACCGCCCGTGCTCGGGCTAGTTGGATCACGTGGGGCCATTTCTCAACCGAGGAAAAACCACGTTGCCTTTGACCAGGCTTTTTCAGGTTGTATGGGCGTTGTGTCCCATGACCGTTTCGTGCAAACGAACCTTATCAGCTACGGTTGGCAGGTTGGTCAGAAACACTAACCAGATAGAGAGAACACATTATGAGAAACCTGAACTACCAACTGAAAAAAATCTGCCAGCAGTGCCGCGAGGGCAGTTATGCAACTCAGGTAAAACGTGAACGCATGCTGACCCTGATCGCCAACCAGCTTCATGAACTGGGCTACCGTAGCATGGTAGCCCGATCCCTGAAGCCAAAACACGTCGATGCCCTGGTCAAACACTGGTTTACCCAGGACTTGTCGATCGGCACCATCAAAAACCGCATGTCCGTCATTCGCTGGTGGTCCCAGAAAGTCGACAAGCAGAATGTCGTGGCAAGATCCAATGAACACTATGGCATTCCTGACCGACACTTCATCACCAATGAATCCAAAGCAAAAACCGTGACCGGCTCAGACTTGGGCAAGATCCGAGATGAACACGTTCGTATGAGCCTGGAGCTGCAGCAGGCCTTTGGTCTCCGCCGTGAAGAAGCAATCAAATTCCAGCCCATCTTTGCCGACCAGGGAGGCCATATCATCCTCAAACCAAGCTGGACGAAAGGCGGAAAAGGGCGATCCATTCCAGTACGCAATAAGGAACAGCGTGACGTACTCACCCGGGCACGTCGACTTGCAGGCTTTGGCTCCCTGATCCCGAGCAACCGCAACTACGTGCATCAACTACGCATCTACGAAGGCAACACCCTGCGCGCAGGACTCTCCCGTATGCACGGGCTGCGTCATTCCTATGCCCAGAACCGCTATGAAGAACTAACTGGCAGGAAGTGCCCAGCAGTGGGTGGGCCGGAGTCCAACACCCTGTCAGTGCAGCAAAAGGATGCTGACCGCCAGGCTCGACTCACCATCAGTCAGGAGCTGGGTCATAACCGTGAGCAGATCACAGCCGCGTATTTGGGGCGGTAGAAATACAGAATTGATCCATTTTCAGATGAAATGAATATTTATCAGCAAACTGAGGCACGCTCAAATTTTGAGGGTGCAAACACAAAGTGATGCCACTGGCATCACCTTAGGTTAAGTCAGGTTAAATTAGGCTATATTAGTTTATTACAGGCTAGCTTAACCTTGCCATACATAACAGCCCTCAAATTTTTAGGGCTGTTTTAGAAATCAGGCCCAAATACCGTTATCGTAAAAAAGTGTTAAACAGCATGCATGCTGGTACCATTTTGTACATGCCATGATGCCCAGGTATGTCTTAAGTCATGCCAGCGAAAATCTTTAATGCCAGCACGAACTAAAGCTGCATACCATGCCTTCGTCGATGTTCGAGCAACCGGTTTGCCTCCATACGTAAAGACAAATACCGAATGACTCTCTTTCCGCCTCCTAAGAATACGGAATGGATCTACCTGTCTGCATGGTTTCCATGGGGTTTATGAACTGCGGAAGTATTTCAAGCAGATGCAGAGGGTTTGCTGTTGACCCTTCACGCCGATCAGTTAGCAAATGCCAATTATCAGTTTTTCAAGAATAAGCCGGCAAGAGGCTTGCAGGTTCACCTGCGCTGTTGCCGATACAGGCTGACCAAGCTCAAATGACTGCCCTCGAATGGACAGTAAACCACAGCGCGGAGCCGATCTGCCATTCAATTTCTCGTAAACATGCAGAATGGTTGCGGGGCTCATCGCGTGTGTTGTGTAACTGGTATCCTTTTCCGCTTCGATTGCTGAATAACCGAAGGGTTCCGTCGATGCGACGCTGGCATCAACAAAAATGATTACTTCCCGACCGACCAGGTCCATTGGCTGACGAACAGGAATTGAATTAATCGGCAATTTGTCAGCTGCAGGAAGGCGAGACTTCTGGCACTGACCTTCCTGCATCGCCAAACCAGAATGATTCAGGCCGTGACAGAAAATCGTCAGCAGACATATAGTAGGTGCCGTCGCATGAAAATGTCAGCGAGACGAGATTGTTGATGATATTGAGTGAAGCAGAGCGCAGGTAAATGATATCGTCCGCCATACGCAGGTCACGGAAGCGCTGGAAAATAGACGGGATTTGATCTGCACTCACTATGGCCTCCGGAGGGTAGAGATCTGTTCCGAATATCAGGCAGATCGATGGATCAAGGATCTCGTGCAGCACATGCACACGGTAGTGATGCGGGTCCTTGTAAAGCCAGAGCGTTGCCCGAGAACTGCCGTAGTGGAGCTTTGCATGGAAGACGCCTCTTACCGACATTAATTCGCTGAGGATGCTATGGGTATCGTCTATGTGTCTGTCCATTGGGCTCTCGAACCGAGTCTGCTGGAACAGGGTGCCTCTGATGGCAGGGTCGCCGCGTATCTGCAGCCAGCTGGATTCCTGCCGGCTATCCTGAATTTTGAGGGGAAATTCACTTAGCCCGAAGTCTGCAGCAAGATAACCACGATGACGTCCCGATTCATCGCGGACTATATGGATTGCCGTGATGCAGCTGCGCTTTGTGACCCGGCTGAGATAGACGTCGGATAAACTCAACTGCCTTGGCCGGACACAGGCAAGAAACGGACGTCCACTAAGATCCTTGCCCGGGGAATCGAGGTCTACACCCAGTACCGAAATATTCTGACTGACCCGGTGAGCTTTCCTGTCAAACGCGTACATCAGCTGGCAGCCGGGTACTTCATTAATTGCCTGGCTCAGCATCATGTCCATCTCTGCAGGTTCGTTCCAAAGAAAACCGCACTTGCTTGCAACCGGATCAAGCAGGGCAACCAGTTCGAGTTCCAGCTCATGGCGCCTATCTTTTATCAGGTTCTGCAGCTGTTTCGACACGTCAGCTTTCCTCGAAGATATAATTTTTGGGTACGACAACGATGCCACCCGGTGACACGGTAAAGCGTCGTGCGTCTTCTTCTGGGTCCTGTCCGATGATTGTGCCGGGTGGCACCTCTACTCCTTTGTCAATGATGCAGTGATTCAGCTGTGCCGCTGAACCGACTTTTACTCCTTCGAACAGGATGCTGTCAGAAACTAAGGCATCTTCATCAATGTGAACACGCGGGAACAGGATAGAATGTCCAACACCTGCACCGATAATCACCACACCACCGGATACGATTGAGTTTAAAAAGATGCCCTCATGTCCGGATTTACCGGGTATCGTCCGGGCAGGAGGATGCTGGGCTTCATAGGTGCGGATATTCCAGTCCATTTGATAGAGATCCATCGGCGGTTCCGGTTCGAGCAGCGCCATATTGGCTTCATAATAGGCATCGATGGTGCCGACGTCACGCCAGTAACGGTCCTGCGAGACACGACCGCTTTTGCCGCCAAACTGGTAGGAAAATACCGAAGCCTCATTCAGCAGTGAAGGCAGAATATCTGTGCCGAAGTCATGCGTTGATGTGTCGTCATCAGCATCCTTGCGCAGTGTGTCTATCAAGAGTTCCCGCTTGAATATGTAGATGCCCATCGATGCGAGAGCTGAATCAGGATTACCCGGCTGCGTTACAGGCGTCGCCGGTTTCTCACTAAATGCCGCCACGGCATCCTTTTTGTTGACTGACAATATACCGAAATGACAGGCCTCATTAAGTGCAACCGACATGCTGGCGATGGTGACGTCCGACTTCTTCTGCTCGTGAAAATGCAGCATTTCGGCATAGTCCATACGATATATATGGTCACCGGAAAGGATGATTACATTTTCAGCGCTGGCTCGCTCGAGCAGATAGAGATTCTGATAGATGGCGTCTGCGGTACCCGAGTACCACTTGTCGCCGGTTCGCATCTGCGGAGGAACGGGGGTGATGTATTCACCCAGCTCGGGATTGAAGATGGACCAGCCATCGCGCAAATGCTTCTGCAGCGAATGAGATTTGTACTGGGTCAATACCAGTATGCGGCGCAGACCGGAGTGCAGGCAGTTGGCCAGCGTAAAATCGATAATGCGGTATTTGCCGCCGAAGGGGACGGCGGGTTTGGCGCGTTCAAGTGTCAGGGGTGATAAGCGATTGCCTGTCCCGCCAGCCAGAATGATTGCCAGTACGTCTTCCACCATGTCGCTGTTCCATTCACCTTAATATGTACAGTTATCCTGGATGATGTGATGCAATAGCCGTGCCAGACGGTATTATGGCGTGTTCGACTGCAAGGATGGTGTGGCAGTGTCATGTGATGGTGCAGCAAGACAGTTCTGCGCACCATGATTGCCCAGAAACGATGCTGTGTGTACTGTGGATCAGGATAAGCTTGAGTACAGTTGCCGCTGCAACGAATAATTAAATCAGGGAGGTTGGGTTGACATAGATTACACCGGCAACATTTGCCGTAATCTATGTTGTGTCGTACTCAATGGCATGGAACAGGCCGCCGCCATGTTCTACGGCCGCCTGTTCGACGTTTATCCTGAGGTGAGTCCTACTTTAAAGGCGACATGAAGAAGCAGGGACAGATGCTGATGTCCATGCTTAATACGTCTGTTAACGGCCTGGACAACCTCGAAACCCTGGTTCAGCCACTCAAGAACATGGGTGTGAGGCACACGAGTTACGGTGTAAAGAGCGAAGACTATGACAAGGTTGGCGATGCCTTCCTGTGGACGCTCAATGAGGGATTGGGTGATGCGTTCACCGATGAGGTCAAAGACGCATGGGCAACTGTCTATACCGTCGTGGCCGATACCATGAAGGCAGGTGCTGCAGAACCTGCTATTGCCAAGGATGAGATCACCACTGCAGCATCGAAACATTCATGGTGGCAGCGTACTTTTTTCTGACACGGTGATGCTGCGGCATCTGGAGCAGCATGGGTTCTACATAGGCATAACGCCGTTATCTATGCATGAACCCATACTGGCCGTTGCAGGCATCGTTACAGTGACAATACAGCAGGAAAGAATGATCCTGACAACAACTTACCGGCTTCAGACCGCTACCCTATCACCTGCTATTCATCCTCTAATAGTAATGCCAGGGTCATGTTGAAACCAATTTTCTTCTTGTTCTGAACCTTTCAGTCAGCCTGCTCCAGCCTCGTATCAATTTTGTCACGGGCTTTTTGCTCGGGGCCTGGTCAGGATCTGGCATTAATATTCCAACTGGTTTGTTTAATGAGACAGAGTGCACCCAATAAGTGCGTATTCAGTGTTAGTAGTTAAAGGTTTTCCTATACTGAGTGAAGCCGCCCAATGAGGTAACAATATCAATGTGCTTACCCTGCCAGCTGGGTTTAGCTTGATTGCTCGGGAAATAATCCTGGCATCCACCTTGAAGCCAGTGAGGCTGGAAATACCAGCTTCCATGGTGCTCTACTGGTATCAGATTTAATAATTCCAAATTCACTTAATGCTTCTGTGACCCTGCGCGCATGACGTGTGCTGGCACCAAGAATACCAGCTACTTCGCTGCGGGGTAACACTCCTCTATACAATATTGGCTCAAGAATACTTTTGGTCGGTTTGGGAAGTTTTCCGAATGCGATTTCTTCATCAGCCCATAACAGGATGCGAGTTCTTAATTGATCTGGCTTAATCAGCTGCTCCATAAAGTTAACCTGATCAAGGCAGGCTTCAAGAAAAAATTTTGTGAAGTCAGCCAGTGCTTCTTCACTAAGATTCCCTCGGCCATCCAGATCATTGCGCCGCGTCAGGTCACAGGCTGACAGATGTTTTTTATATTCCGCCTCATTGCGTGCCAGGCCACGGGATATAGACCATATGCCCCCTGTATCAAGGGTTTTCAGAAGCATGGCATGTGACATAAGCCGAGCAACACGTCCATTTCCATCAAGAAAGGGGTGTATCCATACTAAACGATGATGTGCTGCTGCAGAGGCAATGATTGTCTCTGATAACCCCAGGCGACCATAGGTATTACTAAAATGCTTCATGAATTCTGCTACCACTGCAGGACTAATTGCTATGTGTCCGCCTACCTGAACATCTCGTTTACGTAGCTCACCAGGTGTTATTTTTATTTTTTTTCCTGTCGCGGGATCTTTCGCCCATTGCAGTTCTTCTGGTAGATGCTCACAGAAACGCCGGTGTAATTCACAAATCCCTTCAACTGATGTCTCATTGCCACTGAGCCCACCCTTGTCAATCCACAGCTGCACTTCTATGTGCGCACGGGCTTCCAGCTGCAAATCTCTTTTTTTACTATCAGTGCTGTAATCGTTACGAAGTGCCTTCTCAATATCCACGGGATGAGTGTTGTGACCTTCGATCAAATTGCTGTAATAACAGTTCATGGAGCGAACTAAATCTGCAAGTGCACTAGCCAGACCCTCAGGCAGGCGGTGGTAAAAGCCAGCAGACCGAGCAGCTAATTCAACGGCCAGATCAGCGAGTGCGGGCCTGTGCCGGGATTGCTCCGAGATTAATAAAGGCTCCATCATACTGACAGTTTCATGGCCATCCCTGACCTCAAAAATGTCCGTTTCTTTGTCCGGTTTTGAATCTTTCATTTGATAATAAATATCATAGTGTTAGACTAAATACAAGAATATTGTGGCCGATATATAGTCCGGTTTAATATCCGTTTCATGAAAGGTACTGCTGTGTGGAGGGGCACGTAAGATCCCTTGGCATTAGGATATAGTCAGAATTAAGATGACCCTAAAACATCAAACTCACAGGCATACTGCGGTACACTCACGGAACACCTGTCAGCTTTACCTAACTGCGCCAAGCTGTATTAACCTGTTGAATTAACACAACATTCCCTAACTGTACCTAACACACCCTTTTCTATAATAATCAGTAAGTTATTGATTTTACTGGCTTTGAAGATCCATGGCTTGTTGCAGATCGCTTATATGCACCCTGTTATATTGGTGGCTGGAGTGCAGCTGAATACTGGGAAATGACAGAGCAGATGTTTCGCACCATCGTGGTGATGACCACTCAGAAACCACGGGATCGCTCCCCTGTTATCAAGGGCACAAGTTTTCTGTTGGAACGCCTGAACCCGGAAGGGAAGGAAATAATAAACACGTGTCGTATAAAAATGACAAAAGGAAATGCACAGCTCGATCCAGGACTCAGCTCAGACAAGTTGGTAACACGATGGAGATTATGGGCACCAGAAAACTGGGCAATGGAGAAGGCCGTTGATTAATCGTCAGGAAATCATGGATCTTGCCAGAGAATTCGGGCTCGCTGCGAATGTGGTCGAAAAGGATTACGTACTTGGCTGGTTACTGGCAGGTATTTCTAGCTCCTTATTAATGACTTTCATCTGATGTAGCATTAAATGTTGTGTATGCTGGTGTGTATGCGTATCATACAACCATTACCGGTAAATACCTGAGGTGCTTTCATGACTGCTCAAACACAGGAAACCCTGATAAGGAAACAATTCCTGGTCTCAAAATCAAATGTCAGAAAACTAGAACAAGTTGCATCGAAGCAAGGTAAATCCGCTGCACAGATTGTGCGCCAGGCTATAGACGCTTACGACCCACAGGCTGCCGATACTATTGATTCATCTGATCTAATGTCCCTGGTATCAACTAAATTAAAAGAAGCCATCAAATCAACACAGAAGGCTAACAAAAAAGTAGCCGTTACTTTGAAAAAACTAGAGGGTGAGCATTAATGGCCGGCTGGAAGGATATACTTGTCGATACGTTGAAATTGACCGATGAAGTTAAACGGCTAAATGAAAAGACCGAAAAACTTTCTGATCGCACTCTAGATATCGATAAAAGAGTAGTGCGACTGGAAACCATGGTTGAATTGGCTCAGAAAAGTCTGCCCAGTAAATAAGCTCCATCGCGGAACACTCACGGAACACTGCCCAGTTTTGACTAACTGCGCCAACCCAGATTAACCTGTTGAATTAACACAATAAACCCTAACTGTACCGCAGCACCCTATTCTAGAATAATCAGTAAGTTATTGATTTTGCTGGCTTTGTACAAACCACAGCATCGAAATAGACAGGGTATAGCCTATTTTTCGATATTAATGGCTATTATGATACATTTATCGATCATCATGAGGGTTTTTCGATAAATAATAAGATACAATGATTTCGACATTCCAGCCATGTATGAGTTATTTTTCGACCAGGATAACAGGGTTTTCGATTTATGCACCTTGAAGTAGAGACACCAATCAGCTTTCAGGAAAAGGTAGTTCCGAAAGGAACGCAACTCGCTGGATGGGCGGCACTCGTCCAGTCCCTTAGCCTACAAGCACCCGTTCGACGGCCAAGTTGTGTTTCGGAGAAACATATCGGTGGTAGCCAGCGAGAGGAAGCCAGCTGGCAAATTTTCGACAAAAGATACCTGCCCGGCAAGCAGTTTTCCGACCATCTGACTTTTGCACTGCGCCATGAAAATATCGATTTGCTGATATTGAAGCGGGCCTTTAATGCGATACCCAAGGCCGTTCTTGAAGAGTACATAAGATCCGCACCAACCGGCACACAGACTCGTCGCGCCTGGTTCTTCTATGAAACAATGACAGGACAGACTCTTGATGTTGAAGATGCTCCCAACGTCACAGCGATCGACGCCCTGGATACAAAGACGTATTACACAGGGAATAGGCGGCTCTCAAAACGTCACCGTGTCAGAGATAACTTGCTTGGAAGCGGTGACTTTTGCCCAATAATCCGCAAAACAGCAAAACTAAAGGAGTTTGCTACACTAGATTTAGCAGAACGAGCCGCCGAGACAATAGGACGCACAGGTAGTCACCTGGTTACGCGTGCTGCAAGTTTCATGCTACTGGCTGACAGTCGCGCGAGTTTTGAGATCGAAGGTGAGCGCGCACCTCGTAGCCGGTTAGAACGTTGGGGGCGAGCAGTTCTCCAGGCAGGCAAGAACGAACTCACACTTGAAGAAATTATTCGGCTTCACAGCGTGCTGATAGAAGACACACGGTTTGTTTTTTCAGGTCTGCGACCGGATGGTGTCTTCCTCGGCGAACGAGATCATCTTGGCGCCCCCCTGCCTGAGTTCATCGGTGCACGCCCACAGGATATTGAAGACTTATGTTCCGGTATGCTGAAAACCAATAACCGTATGCGAGATGACAAACTCGACCCCGTCCTGCAGGCGGCTGCAACTGCCTTTGGTTTCATTTATATTCATCCATTTCAGGATGGCAATGGCCGTGTACACCGCTGCCTGTTCCATCATGTACTGGCAGAGCGTAAATACACACCACCAGGAATGATCTTTCCAGTATCATCTGTCATGCTTGATCGGATTGATGAATATCGTACAACTTTGCAGGCACACTCGGGTCCCTTAATGGATTTTATTGAATGGCGTCCCACGTCTGAGCATAACGTCGAGGTGCTAAACGACACTGCCGACCTTTATCGATATTTTGATTGCACAGAAGCGGCAGAATTTCTTTATGCTTGCGTCCGTCGCACGGTTGAACACGACCTGCCCAGAGAGATCGATTATATTCGTCGGCATGATCAAGCAATGACAAGAATAATGGATATGGTAGAGATGCCGGATCGACTAGCGCAGAACCTCATCATTTTCATTCGCCAGAATAACGACAGACTCTCCAAAAGAAAGCGCGAAAAGGATTTTTCCGCTCTGACGGATGACGAAGTTCAGAGCCTGGAGAGTATTGTTCAGGACGTATTTGAAGGTTTTGACGAAACTGAAACTCAAGCATAGATACCAAGAAAGGACGAAAGAAAAAATACATGCAGCAGCTCGAACACATTGAAGCTATCGAAAAACGTTTGTGGAATGCAGCGGATACCCTGCGAGCAAACTCGAACTACGCCAGTAACGAATATTTCCTGCCGGTCATGGGTCTGGTATTCCTGCGCCATGCCTACAGTCGATACCTGGGCGTAAAAGATTCGATCGAGACCAGCCTGCCCACGCGTGGCGGCAAGACCCGTGCTCTTACCAAGGAAGACTACTCACAAAAAAGTGCAATCTTCCTGCAGTCGAAGGCACAGTTTGATTCACTGGTGTACTGCCCAAAAGTGAATACCAGGAACTGGACAATGCCGTACTCGGCCAGTTGCTGCGCACCCTTAACCCAGATGAGCTCAAGCGAGTATCCGGGAAGGAGTGCTGAACTGCAGCGCCTGGATACCTGCTGATGTCTTTCACTCACTGGTACCTGTTTTTGTCGCAAACAAGTTCAATGAGATGGCCTTCACGGTATGTAATCTACGCTATAACAAAGGAGGCATGGAGTACTTAAATCTCGACTACGAACTGACACCGCTGGATGGCGACGAATGATTTTTATGTATCAATATTGCAGGTGCACCGCGGTACACTCACGGAACACCTGTCAGTTTTACCTAACTGCGCCAAGCTGTATTAAGCTGTTGAATTAACACAACATTCCCTAACTGTACCGCAGCCACCCTATTCTAGAATAATCAGTAAGTTATTGATTTTGCTGGCTTTGAAAATCCCCGTGTCGGCAGTTCGATTCTGTCCCCGGCCACCATTTTTATCACGCACTGACCCCACCTGCCGCCTACTTCACTTATTTCTGGCAGATACAGCTGAAACATAACGGTACTACAGGAATATTTAGCCCCGGAATTATATAGCAGCATCTGTAACACTGCTGCTGATATCCCATCGACAGCTAGTGTCAACAAATTGGCGCGCATTGTCATGTCTGAAGTGTAAATGCCGTGTAGGATTATCCATACTCTATTCACTTCCAGACCATCGAAACATGAAAAACACGATTGAAGATAATTTACGAGCAGAAATTGAATTCTGGCGATCACTAATAAATGACGGGGGAAATACTCAAAGCAAGCCTGTGCATACGCGAATTGAAGAGGCCCTGGCACTTGCGGAATATAAGCTTCAGCAATATGTAGCTGCAAATGAAAAAATTAAATTACATTAAAGAAAAGTGCAAAAAAAATACCCGATATTTCTACCGGGTATTCGTTTATCACTGAAATTCAATAAGAATAAATGAGCAGTTATTCCTCCATTTCAAAGGTACGGTTCAGACCCGTATCGACATCATAGAGTTCTATCTGAACTAATTTACCAAATCCATAGACCGAAGTAACTTCTGCCGTACGGTATTCTTCTTTACTGTAGTCGTAGTAGATGATTTCATTTCCCGGTGTGGCTGTGCTGCGGCTACTGATCATAATATTCGTCCCTTGCTCAGTATCCTGCCCATCCCATGCCAGCGCGGGTGTTACCAGAAATGCCAAAAATAATATTGATAGTGTTTTCATTGCTATACCCCCATGTTATGGCTGCAATATGACTATTATTAACTATCTTTATATTGCCATATACCTTACTGCCGTTGTTTTAACTGTAGTATTAATCTCACAAAATGCAAGGCTTTTAAGAACATATCAAAATACGATAATTACATAATATTTAACAAAGACTTGCAAAGACATGCGTTGTATTTGTCTGATTACAGAGGAAGACTTGCACACTTTTTTATTTCACGGAATAAAGGCACTTCGATCGGCAATAACTTCTACCAGCCCCTGCCCTCTGACCGTGCTTACAGGAAGCTGTATGCCTTTCCGCCATTGAGTTAGGGCCTCGGCTTTTGCACTGCCGGTAATAATAAATAGTAATTGCCGACAGCTGGCGAGCATTTCTGCACTGAGGCTGACTCGTTCTGCCGGTAATTTTGGCGAATCAAATACCGCGAGGACACTCTCACCCGGCCGGTACGCATGACCCGGGAACAAGCTCGCCACATGCCCGTCTTCACCCATACCCAGCAATACCAGGTCAAAGGGCGGTATACCGTTAAGGGATTCAGCATATTTCTTTGCTGCCGGGCCCGCTCCAAGTTCACCAGGAATAGCATGAACCTGGGAGGGAGGGATCGCTACCTTAGTAGTAAGTGTTTGCTCTACCATTACACTATTGCGCTCCGGGTCGTTACGAGGCAAACACCGCTCATCACCAAACCAGACATGCCAATGACTCCATTGACAACCTGATTTCGCCAGTAGTTTGTAGGTTTTTATCGGCGTCTTGCCGCCGGTTAATACAATATGAAAAGCGCCACGCTCGGCAATCGCCAACTGTGAGGCTTTCACTATACGCTGACAGGCCAGCTTAGCCGCCTCATCCGCAGTCTCCAGAATAGTCCACTCCATCGAATTGATAATTCCTATATTATAAGGGCGCCTCTATTTATTCATGAATAAATAGAGGTGCCAATAAGTTTTGACGAGTTTCCATGTAATTGTTGTATAAAAGCTTATATAACAATAGCCCAACCGATAGAATACCCGATATTCATTTCACATTAGCAAGTTCATATTCCTGATTTCGCAGCTGCTGCCCCACCCGGAGAGAGATAAATGAGTGACGCCCTGAACTACCTGATTGCCGCCCGTCCTGATGCGGTATTACCCTATTTCAAAATGCTCAAAGAAGCAGGTAAACACCTGGACACTCGCACACGTGACCTGATTTCGATAATCACCAAGGTTGATGCACAAACCGAAGGTGGATTTCGCCAGTACCTGACCCGGGCCCTGCGTAATGGTGCGTCAGCCAACGAAGTACTTGATGCCCTGTTCATGGCGCTGCCTACTATTGGCTTTGCAAAAATTGTCTGGGCAACTGAAATACTACTGGATATGGACATTCCGGAGTTTCATCCTGACAATCTGGATGCTGTACCGGAATGGCACACAATTGGGCCTGTCGATGAATTCCCAAAAGGGGAAATCAGTTATCGTGAAAGTGGCAGCCGTAATCTGTACATCTACCGTGACGGTGATGACTTCCGCGTTTATGACAGCCGCTGTCCGCATCAGGTCACTGATATACCGCACCTGGCACTGCAAGGAACAAAATTGACCTGCCCCAGACACCATTGGGTATTTGAAGTCACTACCGGCGAATGTACCGATGTCGGAAATCGTCCACTAAATGAATTCAGGCATGCGGTGGAAAATGGAACACTTAAAGTGTTCTGGTGATGTTAACTTTAGTATTACGTTTTACGTATTAGGTTTTACGTAACACCTAAGTCGTAAAACGTAAAACATATCCTTTAAAGCCGTATATCTCCACTTCGTACCTTTTTCGCCGCCAGCCCAAGCATAATCATGCCCCAGCCATTGAAGATCAGTTCTATGGCAACAAACATACCGATCACCCACAAGCCGGATTCGGGCCAGTTATTTAGAATCATGATGCCAAGTACAATAGCGGCTATACCCGCAATCAGGGTCCATACCCAGCCTGGTGCACCTTTAATTCTAAATGCCACGACAATTCGAATGATGCCGATGGCGATCAACGCCCAGGCAATAAACAGGGTCAGGGTTGCAGATGCCAGCATCGGGTTCGTTACCATTGTGTAACCGACTGCAGCATAAAGCAGAGCAATAAAGATATTGCCAACCAGCGACCAGCCCTTCTGTCTAAATGCATCGACCAGCTGAAACCCGCCAGCGATTAAAATCAAAAACCCGAAAAAGGTTACCGTTGTCAGGGTCAGGGCAAAGGTAGCGCCTATGCCTATCGTTCCAAGAATCACCAAAATTATACCGATTGCCAGGAACCAGCCCCATTTCTTACCGATTTCATTCATTGCTTCTGCTTCAAGACTCACTCTATATTCTCCATGATTATTTCTTTATTCAGAAAAGCTGATTACTTTTCCAGCTTTATGAGGTTATTGAATTCATTATCACACGGGATCAAGAGTATGTCGCCACCGTGTAGCAGCCTTATCAAAAATTACGCTACTCTCCGGCGGGCCCCAGCTACCCGATGGGTAGTTTTGTAATGGGTCCTTATCCTTTGACCAGGCATCAACCACCGGGTCTACAATCCGCCATGCATATTCTACTTCATCATAACGAAGAAAAAGAGAGCGGTCCCCCTGCAATACATCCAGCAACAGGTCTTCATAGGCATCAACTTTGATCTCTCCCTCATCCAGCAAGGAAGCATTGAGGCTGGTCTGACGTGTTTTCATTTCAAAACCCGGCTCCTTGACCGTCACTTCCATACGCAGGCAGTTACAGGGCTGAATACCCAGCAGTATCCAGTTCTGCTTCATTTCTGACTGGCTGACTTCTCGAAATAGTTGTTGTGGAGGATGACGAAAACAGATGGAAATCATCGACTGGCGCTTTGCCATACGCTTGCCTGTACGCAGGTAAAATGGGACGCCTCTCCATCGCCAGTTATCGATATAAAGTTTCAGTGCGGCATAAGTTTCTGTGTTACTGTCAGCAGAGACGCCCTCTTCATCAAGGTACCCCCTCACTTTTTCATTATTGACATCACCGGCTGCATACTGTGCACGAAATGCCCGGGTAGATAAATCCTCTTCACTAATTGGCCGTATAGATTTCAGCACCTTGACCTTTTCGTCACGCAGGTCTTCTGCATCCATCGAGGCGGGCGGTTCCATCGCAACCAGTGACAGCAGCTGAAGCAAATGACTCTGTATCATGTCGCGCATGGCACCGCTGCCATCGTAATAAGCGGCACGTGTGCCGACACCAACCGTTTCAGAGTGCGTTATCTGAACATGATCTATATAGTTACGATTCCACAGTGGCTCAAGCATGGTATTAGCAAAACGGAATACGTTTACATTTTGTACCGTCCCCTTACCCAGATAATGATCAATACGAAATATCTGCTGTTCCTGCAGATGACGGCTAATACGCTGTTGTAGAGTCCGTGCACTGGCCAGGTCATAGCCAAACGGCTTTTCGATGACAGCTCGTCGCCAGCCTGCGGTTTCATCCAACAGGCCGCTGTCACCAAGCCCATCAATAACCAGACCAAACTCTGCTGGCCTGATCGCCATATAGAAGGCTATGTTTCCGGATGCCTTGCCAGGTGCTATGCCTGACTCCAGATGTTGCTTTAATGATGGCCAGATATCAGACTGGCTATAATCCACTCTGTAATAGTCCAGACGCTTTGAGAATTGCAGAAAGACATCATTTTCAAAACGCTCAGCTGTGCTGGCTGCTACCCAGCTTCGCACTTCAGTGATACATTTTTCTCTATCCCATTCGCGCCGTCCGGTAGCAAGGATTTTTGTCTCAGGGTGAAGCTGCCCCGCTTTGTCCAGCAAATAAAGCGCTGGCATCAATTTAATCCTCGACAGGTTGCCAGTGGCGCCAAAGATAACCAGAGTGGCTTTCTCCATTTTCTCTACCGCCATCTGTCAGACCTCATACTGACCGGATGCTACATCCCCACCTTCACCCGTCCAGTCTGTGTGAAAGTATTCTCCACGCGGGCGATCGACACGCTCATAAGTGTGTGCACCAAAATAGTCCCGCTGTGCCTGAATCAGATTTGCCGGCAGGCGCCCCCGGCGGTAGCCATCGAAGAAGGCCAGCGCAGATGACATGGCCGGCAGAGGGATGGCAAGTTTAATGCCCAGCATCACCGTCTCTCTCCAGCCTGCTTCGGAAACTTTAATCTCACCGATAAAAAACTTGTCCAGCAGCAGGTTATCCAGTGCCGGATCGCTATCATAAGCCTGCATGATATTTGCCAGAAAACGGCTGCGTATAATGCAGCCACCTCGCCACATCATGGCTATATTGGCATAATTTAACTGCCAGTCGTACTCTATTGCGGCATCGCGCATCAGCATGTAGCCCTGGGCATAGGAAATAATTTTAGAGGCATACAGCGCATCATGAATAGATTTAAGCGCCTGTGCTTTATCAGCATCAAAAACAGCGTGTGAACTCGCTAGTAGCGTGTCGGCCCGAACTCGCTCTTCCTTGATCGAAGACAAACAACGTGCAAACACTGCCTCTACAATCAACGTCAATGGCACACCAAGCTCAAGTGCATTGATGCCTGTCCATTTACCTGTTCCTTTTTGGCCTGCGGCGTCCAGAATACTGTCGAGTACAGGCTCACCATCTGCATCACGAACAGCCATGATATTCGCCGTAATTTCTATCAAATATGAATCCAGCACTCCCTTGTTCCAAGCTGCAAAAGTTTCCTGTATCTCATCAACGCTCATAGCCAGACCGGTACGCATCAGATGGTAGGCTTCGGCAATAAGCTGCATGTCGCCATATTCAATACCATTATGTACCATTTTGACATAATGCCCCGCACCAGACGGCCCGACCCACTGACAGCAGGGTTCACCGTCGACTTTTGCCGATATCGCCTGCAATATCTCTTTTACTGCCGACCAGGCAGCGATATCACCGCCAGGCATAATAGACGGACCATAGCGGGCTCCTTCTTCACCACCGGAAATACCCGTGCCGATAAAATAGAAGCCTTCACTAGATAGTTCCTGATAACGGCGGTTGCTATCGGTAAATAGTGAATTTCCACCATCGATGATGATATCTCCTTTATCCAGCAGCGGCAGCAGGCTGGCTATCAGGTCATCAACCGGCTTGCCGGCACGAATCATCATGATTATCTTGCGCGGGGATTTTAGTGACGAAACAAAATCTTCAAGAGAGTCAAAGCCAGATATATTTGTCGAACTGGCGGGTCCTTGCAGGAAGTCTGTGGTCTTGCTCGCTGTACGATTGTAAACCGACACCTTAAAACCGTG
Source organism: Pseudomonadota bacterium (assembly GCA_034659075.1). Lineage (GTDB taxonomy): Bacteria > Pseudomonadota > Gammaproteobacteria > BMS3Bbin11 > BMS3Bbin11 > BMS3Bbin11. The sequence goes on along the minus strand of JAYEGM010000191.1, from coordinate 12,249 downwards.
ATCATTCATATTCAGGGCAAGATTCTGTCCCATCACGGCGAGGCCAATAAGTCCAATATCTGCTTCAGTCATACATACTCCAGTTAAATTTCAAGATCTTACATCAGGACGTTGAATACTCCCAATTCTGCTAAAACTTGATTAAAATCATAGCGCAAGGGGTTGAATGTGTTAGATTATCTTATCAGAGATATAATCAGAACACTTTCCAGACAAATCAAACTATGGATCCCAAAATGAAATACAGATATACAGGCCTCCTGTTTCTCGCCACCCTCTTTTTCGCTGGCATCAGCTGGGCCACGCCACAACTCGGTCAATGGGAATTATTATTCAGCAATGATGATGGTCGTGCTGTTGCTCTGGATGTCTATCGTGAAACACCGGTAATCCTTGATAAAAATGGTCACATCTATTTTCTTAACAAGGAAATAGGCAAGGAAGCGACCGGCGACTGGTTTGGTGAAGTCTACGAAAGCTGGCAGAAGGTTTCAGGCGGCGGTGTAGCCATGGATATCAGTATCGATGGTGATGGTGTACCCTGGGTTGTTGGCCTTAGAAGTAACAAGATTTATCATCTTGATAGCAATTTTGCCAGTCCTAACAGTGGCTGGCTGGAGTATCCGGGCAACGGCAAAGCCAAACGCATTTCCGTCTCACGGGAAAATGGAATACCTTACATCATTGGTGCAGTCAGTGGCCGGATATTTAAAGGCGAAAAAAATGGCTGGACGGCTCTCAGTGGAAAACTTCTGGATTCTTCCGGTACAGATTTACCGAATACGTTGAAAGCTCAGGATCTGTATGCCATGTCATACAGTGCCACAGGCAATGATAAAGGCGAATGGCACGACCTGGTCTTTGCCATAAACGAGGACAAACGCGTATTTCTTTACGCACCAATAAAAGAAGCATGGCTGGAGTTACCTGGAAATGCACGTGCTTCAGCTGTCATTGCATCAGGTAAACTGGTTTATATTATTGGTGAAGATAATAAATTTTATGGTCTCGATCTTGCTGGCGCCAAAGAATGGAGTATCGCCGCTGAAGGGACAGGAAAAGACCTCGCTTTCAGTCAGGTAGATATATTTCAACCATTTCTTACTCAGAGTGGTAAAAAAATACCCTCATCCACCCATCGCCACGTCTGGACTATAAGCGAGAAAGGGCAGGTATTGAGGACCTTTGTTGCCTATTGACACACCTCGACGCAATCGGCATACCCGCCTGAAACTGGTAAAAAAGGCGACCTGTGCTATGCTTTTCTAAGAGAACCGGGGAGCACAGGCACCGAGATACAATTATTCTGTACCGACTATGAAACGACTTTTCATCCTCAGCATGCTCAGCTTTTTTCTGGTCAGTTGCAGCGCAAACCAGAAAAAAGTAAGTAAGAGCTACCTGTCTGATGTAGAAGCTGGCAGCATCCTCAGAATCAACAGGCCATTGACCGTGCCTGCAGGTGAAGTTCGTGCATCGCTCCAGTTCAGCAAGCAGTTGAGAACCCCGGGGGAAACAAACAAATGGGAACCTTACTGCCAGATGGTCGTCAATACTATAGACAAACTGGATAAAGAAATTCCCGCTATTGATTTCCGTATCAGGCGTGTCGTTCGCGACCAGGAACCCTTTACCCGCACAAACAATACAAAGCGGACAATGATTGCATCAGCAGGAGATGATCTCTTATTTCTGTCTGGCCCTGCGTTTACTTCATGGCTGGTCAAAACCTATCTCTATCTAGAATCAGACCAGTATCCTGATATCTATCGCCTTGTTTGTGGCGAGGCCTGGGACGGTTATCTTACCAGACGAATGTACATGGATGAATTTAAAGGAGCCGTAGGAACATACATGACCATACTACCGGTCGGTACTTGATAGCCGGTTAAGGCCAATTTGTTGGCGGATTAAGTCAAGATATTTTTATATATTCAGGTAAACTACAAATCTGCCAGTCTTTATTAGCTGGTGGCTTGTAAAAAACGTCATTAGAGACCATATATTAACGATTGATTATAGGATTGCGCTGGTTGCTATAAAATCATGCCCAATCACCAAACCAGGCATTTTTTAATGAGTATTAAATTTAAATATAAAAAATCACTTTTTGTTGCTTCGGCTGTCATTGCAGGCACAGTGCTGGCATCTGGCTGTGTAACAGTTCCGACACAAACACAAATCGTCAACAAGGGACTGGATGAAGATCACTCAATTAGCATCAATAATTGTGATATCAATCAAACCCAATCTTATTCCGATAAAAATCGTGTTGGCGAACATGAACTGGATGCAAACAATATTACAGTACTGAACTGGAATATCTATAAAGGTGAGAAGAAGAACTGGGCCAGTGATTTTCGTAAGCTTAGCGACGGCAAGGATCTTGTGATTATTCAGGAGGCCCGTCTGAACCCCGAGGTTAAAGAAACGCTCAAGAAACAAAGCATACACTGGACACTGAACACCGGCTTCTATGTGAATGACGAAGCAACAGGGGTACTGACAGGCTCCAGAGTTAAAGCCGTTTCCAGCTGTGGACTGAGAACGACAGAGCCCTTTCTTCGGCTGCCAAAAACAGTCCTGGTCAACAAATACGAGCTTTCTGGTACGGATGAAAGGCTGCTGGTCGCCAATATTCACAGCATCAACTTCACCCTTGGCACAGAAATCTATGGCGCGCAGATAGATGCACTTAAAGCCGCCATAATCCAGCACCGGGGCCCGGTTATCGTCGCAGGAGATTTCAATAGCTGGAGCGACAGCAGAAAAGAGATCATCAACAACATGGTTGCCGATCTTTCTCTAAAAGCCGTCACCTATAAGAGTAAAAACAGGATCACCATCTTTGGCAATGAAATTGACCACGTTTTCTACCGTGGCCTGGAATCTATTGCCAGCGAAGCAAAGCAGGTCACTTCATCGGATCATAATCCGATCAAGGTTACTTTCCGTGTGCCATCGGACGAACTGAAGGTAGCAAGATTTTAGTTTTAAGTATTACGTATTAGGTTTTACGTCACTGCTGTCCCACTAAAGTAAATCTAATATCTATTTTGTGCTTTGTAGTACTCGAAATAGATCTTAATCGACTATACATCAGACATGAAAATAGATTTTGTCGTAGGTTGGCGCTGAGGCACGAAGCCCAACAGCATAGTATCAGCAGAAACCATTGTTGGGCTTCATTCTTCAGCCCAACCTACAAATGGAATTAATTGAAGCTATGTCTTAACAGGGCTAAGTGGGACAGCAATGGTTTTACGTAACACCTAAATCGTAAAACCTAAAACGATCTTTTTATTTACCTGTTCTCATAGCGATTCAGATCAAACAAACCCGCCCGTACGGGTCGTTGCTGGCGAGACTTGTCCTGGAACCAGTCAGCGGCCTCCCAGAATCCAGCACTGGTTCTTCGGACACCATAGACACTGACAAAACGCTCATACTCCTCCCGGTTCTTCAGGCTGGCGTAGTGCCCGGCAAATTTCTCAATATCTTTGAAATCAACCTCAAAGAAGAAATTCGGGTAAGAACCTTCCAGCCAGTCAACCACTGTCAATGAGTCATTGCTGTAGTCCCTGGTTTCGCTGTCCTTTTCATCGCTGAACATAGATGTCACGTTTTTATAGGCCTTGTTGCGAATGATCGTGTAAGCCAGATCATCTTCCGCTTTCCCACCCATTCTGACACGCACAAACGCTAGATCAGGGAATGCAGCGAGAGTAATGCCATTTACCTCAGCAATCTTTTGCATAGCAAAACCTGCCTGGCGTGTAGGGCTGTCTTGTTTGTTACGGCAAGCAGCGTCCTCACAGCGGTTTATTTCATCATCCCGCCCTAATACCGGCGCCAGTTTCTTCTCCATATGCTGGAATAACTCGACCTGGGGGGCATCAGTTTTATAACCGATAACAACATCTTTATCCATCCAGTTATCCAGCTCTCCAAGATCTCTCTCCATGCCTTCACGCATCCCTCCATACCAGCTGTCACGAATTTGTGTTCGATGACTGGTGGGCAAAAAGGCAAGATACATGTCCTCACCTTCCATGCGCAGGAAATCCATGTAAAGACGTGTATTCAACTGATGCTTTAAATTCCCGAATACGTTAAAGCCGGCAACCAGCAGGTAATGGATACGTTCTAACAGCGGATAATCAATCACCCAGGCCGTTTCGGGGTAGTCTCCTGTAAACCCATAATCAACAGAAGCTGAATCAAAATGCCTGAAGATAGTCAGTGCAGCATTCGGATTGTTGCCTTCACCATCCCAGAGGAAATTCATCGCATCTTTTATGTCATGCTGCTTCATCGCTTCGTAATACCTGAAACGCTTAGCCACATACTCCTGCTCCAGTTTAAGATACTTCTTCCAGGTACCGAACAATCTAACATTGCCTTCCTGGGATGAGGGTATCTTCAGGTAATCAGAGACTTCAAGGAGAAAATCTGTGTTCATCAGCATCCGGTCTGCTTTGGGATCGAGGAAAACTACCCAGAAGCGGTCTTCAATAACATTTAACGCAATCATTCCCCGGCAAACAGGGCCTTTAATGAACCCTTCAATGAAGAACCGCGCATTATCCAGCAGGAACTGATAACGAGAAAGTGGTGGTATTACCGCGTAGGACTTGAACGGATTGGAAGCCGTTTCCGGGTCCCAGGAGGGCAGCTGGGTTACCTGGTAATCCGGCTTAATAAACAGTTCTTTTATTCGATTCAGGCCTTGTCCAGACAGTTCATAAACGATATGACTCTTGGCAACGATACTCGCCGGATAGCGCTGCAAGCGATAGTAAAACTTTCCGCCGGGGTCGCCATAGGGACGTACGGTAGCAATTTCATCTATCTTCTGGCCAGCAGGTGTCCTTGAGCGCACCAGTCGGTAAAACTCCCGGTCTTCGGTACCTTTAAAATGCAGATGTCCGTGGAACAAATGTTCATAAAGGTAGCGACTAACAAGTTGTTGCTTGAGGTCGGCTCCATTAAAAAATGTCTCCCATTTCCTGATCTGTGTGGCAGCGGCTGTAGATGGCTTCTTGTCAGCAGGCACTGGCGCGCCCTGTGCAAGCCATTGCACGAGAGTTTTATACTCATCATCCTGCAGGTTTGGCATGGCAAAAGGCATGCCCTGCTGAGGAAACTTGTGCTGGTACTGGTCGAATTCTTCCAGTGTCGGGCAGGTTTGTTTACGACCCAGGGAAAGATCAATCTGATCAGACAACATGCCCACCCTGGCCTGCGGGGTGATCTGCTTCATCCTCAACATGCGATAAAGCACAGACTGACTCAGATTTGCGGCCGGGTCATTTTCTGCCTCATTAATTACTGCGGTAAAATCTTTCTGGCGCCATTCTTCCGTTGTTTTTGCATCAATGCCCAAACGGGTAGGCGCCATGGTTTTGAAGCGGGCACCGTTATAGACTTTTTCTTTACTGCTGCCCCGCTGCAGCCCGGCAGGCGATGACAGCTTCAGCTGGCAGGGGGCATCATAACAGCCATGACACACCACACAGCGATTATTGAGGATGGGTTTTACGCTGTTCTCGTAGGAGATTGGCTCTTTTGGTAGCGTTTGTAACAGAGCAAGGTCAATCGTTGCCTGCTGCACTGTGATGGATTCTTTCTTGCCTGCGCAGGAAGACAGAGCAAGCATGGCGAAAACAAGCAACAGAAAGACAGGGATAAATCGATAATTTTTCAACTGGATAGCAGGCATAGTGTTTCTCGTAAATAAGCGTTTCTTATAAAAGTTTTTACAATCAATGGCTTCGGACTCAAAATTTATCATTGAGTCTGCCATACTCAAAATTCTAGCAAACAAATCACACTGGACAAAACGATAAACGATACTGACAATAGCAGAATGCAAACAAAAAAAATCATAAGCGTCATTATTAAAACAGTTGCTATTCCAGTTGTGCTGATAGCACTGTTGATCGCTATACTATTCTATGCTGAAATTAGTTTACCACTAGAAAGTGTGCGTCAGCAGTTTATCAAAAAGGCAACTGAGATCACGGGCCAGGAAGTACGCATTAATGGCGAAGTGCGCCTGGCCATCAGCTTTTATCCAACCCTGGTCGTTGACCAGCTGCATATCGCCAATGAACCGGGCTGGTCTGCCGGGGATATACTCAGCGTTGGTGAAGCGCGTGTACAACTGGCCCTTTTACCTATATTCTCAGGTCAGCTGGAGTTTCTTGAGGTTTCTGCTTCATCAGTACAAATCAACCTTGAGCAGGCAAGTGATGGCAGGCAAAACTGGGTATCGTTCATACGAACAGAAAGTAAAGCAGAAAGTGAACCCTCGGTACCTGGAAATGTAAGCAATGATGAGAAGAAACTCTGGATTGAAGAATTCAGGCTAACTGATCTAAACTTGTATTATATTGATGAAAGTCTTGGGCGAGAGTTCACCAATCATATAGATAGCCTGGTCATAAATACTCATGATAAATCCTACCTGACTGCAAGCCTTGAAGGAGCCAGTAAGGAAACACCTTACTCATTCACTGCTAAATCTGATCTGCTCCGCAACCTTACCAGCAATAAACCCTGGGAACTTGAGCTGCAGGGGCAGGTTGCGGATAAGCCTGTAAATATTGAGGTGGCGCTGAAGCACACATTTCCAACTCTCGTCGGCACGGTAAAGCTTGATGCACAGGAAGTTGATATCGGCAAGACACTTTCATGGCTTGGCCTTGTCGAAGGTCTTGATGCGCATAGCAGTGATCTGACTTTCAATGCCAACCTGCATGGAAGTAACCTGAAAGAAATCCTTGAGCAGTCTGTTTTCAAGCTGGACCTGGCAGACGGCCATTGGAAATTGCATAACCCGGCAAATGATAAGAGCCGTAAAATTACTTTTTCAACTGCGACACAAATCGCTGAACCTGGCAAGCCGGTAAAGCTGGAATTCATGGGAAAGATCGATGACGAGCCGGCACAGCTCGAACTCTCCTCGAACAGAATGAGTGAGTTTTTTACCAATCTGGAAAAAGTCCATCTGGATCTGACCGCCACACTCGAGCACTCGAAAATTAAACTTACTGGTGATATTGATCTTCCAATAAGTCAACAATCCTTAATCGTTGACCTGGAGGTCAAGGGAAAACGACTCAACCAATGGAGCAAGCTGCTGGAAACCGACATTCCACCTTTCGGCCCATACCATTTCAGTGGAAAATTCAGTGTTGACTCTAAAGGTTTTCGTGTCCGCAACCTCAAGACCATCATTGGCGACAGCGACCTCGGCGGTCAGATTTTTGTTGATACCAGCGGTAACAAAACCCACTGGGATTTAAATCTCGCCAGCCAGAGTTTCCAGATCAATGACTTCGAAGTTGAAGGTTTCTCACTCTTCCCTAAAACCGACCCCACTGCATCAACAGCCCGTGACAGGAAATATAATGTCAAGCTAGTACAACAGGGATTGAATGAAGGCTTTAAGGAATCACGCGATTATCCCAATATTGATGTCAGCTTGCAGCTTGAAGCAAGGCGTGTACTGTCTGGACAAGATGATCTCGGAAGTGGAAAACTAAATCTGCACGCAAGGGAAAACTCCTTAAGCGTTGATACCTTTAAGCTGGATGTACCCGGAGGATCCATTGCCGGGGCGTTGGACCTGCAACAGCATGAAGAAAATTTTGAAGGTCGACTCAAATTAAATATGGACAAGTTTGACTATGGCATTCTTTACAGACGATTCTGGCCGGATCATTCTGCGGACGGCCTGATAAGTACAAGAGTTGATCTGCAGTTGTCTGGCAGAGACCTCAAGCATGCCCTGGATCAAGCCAACGGCCAGCTCGATTTTGCACTATGGCCGAGAAATATCGATGCCAGTGCCATCAATCTCTGGTCAGTGAATCTCTTCCTCGCCATCCTGCCTGAGTTGAATAAAAAAGAATCAAAATTTAATTGCGGCACAGTGCTGCTTGATATCAAAGATGGACAGTTAAGTGAAGAACTGCTCTTTATCGATAGCAGCAAGATCTGGATGAAGGGAAACCTGAAAGTAGACTTTCCTGAAAAAGAAGTGTCACTGGTACTCTTTCCAACAGCAAAAAAAGCAAAATTATTTGGCCTGCAGGCGCCCATGAGGATAAAAGGCACATTTTCTGACCTGAGAGTATCTATCAAACCCATGGATATTGTCGGTGCCTATTTTAAGTTTATCACCAGTCCTCTGCATGCCCCCTTTCGGCGCGCATTCGGCAAGCACACGGAAGAAGACCTTAGTGAATTTTGTGATGAACTACTGGATCGTGAATATCTCAGGTCTCTTGTTGAAGAGATGGAAAAAAGGACTCCAACCCTGGATGAGATGTATGATAATTTTTAATTTTGGGCTGGCGCACGACTGGGGTTCCATTCCTTCTGGGTAGTTTCTTTTTTTTCTCTTGTACTAGCGTATGTCTGAGTGTTTCGCCCTTCATGGGCGAGTTCATTTCTTTTGTGCGGACAAAAGAAACAGAACCAAAGAAAAGCCGCCCCGATGTGTTGGCCTGCGGCTGCTCTGCGCGCTTCAGTCTGAACCGGGCGCGGCGAACTCGCTATCGCTCAGACATGCACCGCACTATTCCGGCCCAGCCTTCCAGTGCTCAACAACCCAAAAGGGGATGGGAGGTCAAAGACTAAGGACAAAAGACTAAAGGCTAAAGATAAAAAGGTCAAAATCAGGGTGGTGTAACAGTGATGTATTTGATGATTCTGTAGGTGCGAATTCATTCGCACAGATCTTGTCCGAATGAATTCGGACCTACAATCTTACTTCCGGTCTTGCTTTTGATTTTGATTTTAAAGCCCCGTTCAGGCTTGCCGAGAAGCGCAGAATGAGCTGGAGGTTTCGGGGTGTGTTGTTTGAGCGCAGCGAGTTTCGCGCCCCGCCAGCTCATCCGAGCATCGCAGGGAACCCGAAGGGCAAGCATGCGGGTGGCCTTTCTTTTGGTACCTTTTCTTTGGCCATCAAAGAAAAGATACTCGCCCATGAAGGGCGAAAACATCAGATTAATTCAAGAAATCAAATAAAAAAAGAATCAATAAGCCGTACGCCAGCATAAAAAAACTAATCAATCAGCCCACTCTCAGGCGACGAAGCCGAAGCATAAGCCCTCCTCGGCATGCGCCCAGCCAACCATGCCTCACGACCCGCCTCGACGGCCTTTTTCATTGCAGAAGCCATTAACACAGGCTTGCTGGCCGCTGCAATGGCCGTGTTCATCAACACACCATCGACACCAAGCTCCATTGCAACAGCCGCATCACTGGCGGTGCCGACACCGGCATCGACCAATACAGGGACAGTCGCTTCTTCAACTATGAAGCGTATGTTATGTGGATTGCGTACACCCAGCCCTGAGCCTATCGGTGCAGCCAGCGGCATCACGGCAACACAGCCCATTTCTGCCAGGCGTTTCGCCAGTATCGGGTCGTCATTCATATAGACCATGACTTCAAAGCCGTCCTTAACCAGTATCTCGGCAGCTTCCATGGTGGCAGGCATGTCCGGGTAGAGCGTTTTTTCATCGCCAAGCACTTCCAGTTTGCAAAGCTTATGGCCATCGAGTAATTCCCGCCCCAGCATACAGGTTCTAACAGCATCTTTTACGGTATAGCAACCTGCGGTATTGGGCAATATGGTGTATTTTTCAGGCGGCAGTACATCGAGAATATTCGGTTCACCCGGATCCTGGCCGATGTTCGTGCGCCGTATGGCGATAGTAATAATCTCCGCCCCACTGGCCTGAATAGCGGCCTCTGTTTCTGCCATATCTTTATATTTCCCCGTACCTACCAGCAACCGGGAAGTGTATTCAACACCCGCTATGACTAACGGATCATTTATATTCTGCGACACAATTCACCTATAAAATAATTTAAGAACTTGTTTCACGTAAACCGTAAAACGTAACACATAAATTGATGATGTTATCCCCCGCCAATCGCACCCACTATTTCCACCTTGTCATTTTTATACAGCTCGTGGCTGGCATGCTGGCTGGCCGGAACGATCTCACCATTCACTTCAACAGCAAACCTTTTACCCTGCAGCGCCATGGCGTCTGTCAGATCCGAGATAGTCGAAGGTGTAGCAAGCTCCCGGCTGTCACCGTTTACAGAAATATTAATCATAAGGGCACTTCCAGGAATCAAACTTCTTTGTATATCTCACTGCCCTGCTTCTTGAATTCGACTGCCATCTCTTTCATGCCAGCATCCACTGCCGATTCAATATCCTCCATGTTATGACTGGCCGCATATTCCCTGACTTCCTGGCTGATTTTCATGGAGCAGAAATGCGGCCCGCACATGGAACAAAAGTGGGCGACTTTATGGGCCTGCTTAGGCAGGGTTTCATCATGGTATTCGCGTGCCCGGTCCGGATCGAAGCCCAGATTGAACTGGTCCTCCCAGCGGAACTCAAAACGCGCCTTGGACATGGCATTATCACGTATCTGTGCGCCCGGGTGCCCCTTGGCCAGGTCAGCGGCATGCGCAGCAATCTTGTAGGTGATGATGCCTTCTTTGACATCATCACGATTAGGTAGTCCCAGATGCTCTTTTGGGGTGACGTAACACAGCATGGCTGTGCCATACCAGCCGATCATCGCGGCACCGATACCGGAAGTAATGTGATCATAGCCTGGTGCGATATCTGTCACCAATGGGCCTAATGTGTAAAAAGGCGCTTCACCGCAGGCTTCAAGCTGTTTATCCATATTGGCCTTGATCATATGCATCGGTACATGGCCCGGACCTTCGATTATGGTTTGCACATCATGCTTCCAGGCAATTTTTGTCAACTCACCCAGCGTCTCCAGTTCAGCAAACTGGGCTTCATCATTGGCGTCCGCCAGGCTGCCCGGGCGTAGCCCGTCACCGAGGGAGAACGACACGTCGTAGGCCTTCATGATTTCGCATATATCTTCGAAATGCGTGTAAAGAAAACTTTCCCGGTGATGGGCCAGGCACCACTTGGCCATGATTGAACCACCGCGTGATACGATGCCGGTAACCCGTTTGGCAGTCATCGGCACATAGGCCAGCCGCACACCGGCGTGGATGGTGAAATAATCGACGCCCTGCTCCGCCTGCTCAATCAGGGTGTCACGGAAAATCTCCCAGGTCAGGTCTTCGGATTTACCGTTCACTTTCTCGAGTGCCTGGTAGATGGGCACCGTGCCAATCGGCACCGGAGAATTACGCAGTATCCATTCGCGTGTTTCGTGGATATTTTTACCGGTGGACAGATCCATAACCGTGTCACCACCCCAGCGTGTCGACCATGTCATCTTGTCGACTTCCTCCTCGATAGAGGAGGTGACGGCAGAATTACCGATATTGGCATTAATTTTCACCAGGAAATTGCGCCCGATGATCATCGGTTCCAGTTCCGGGTGATTAATGTTGCAGGGAATTACCGCACGTCCGCGTGCCACCTCATCGCGTACAAATTCTGCGGTGATCTGCTCAGGAATTGCGGCGCCGAAGTCCTGCCCCGGGTGCTGTTCAGCCAGTTTGTCACGTGAAAGCTCCAGCCGCATGTTTTCTCGGATAGCGATAAATTCCATTTCCGGTGTGATGGTGCCCTGCTTCGCATAATGCATCTGGCTGACATTGGCACCGGCCTTTGCACGTCGGGGTATACGACGGTGTTCAAAACGCAGCACATCGAGTTTTTCATCAGTTTCACGCGTCCGACCGTAGTCCGAGCTGAGTCCATCCAGTGCTTCTGTATCGTTTCGTTCCTCTATCCAGCTGTCGCGCAGTGCCGGCAGGCCCTTACGAATATCGATCTCTATGTCCGGGTCAGTATAGGGACCGGAAGTATCATAGACGGTTACCGGTGGGTTTTTTTCAACACCGTCGCCTATATGGGTGTCATCAAGCGATATTTCACGCATGGGCACACGTATATCCGGGCGTGAGCCCTCAACATAGATTTTTTTTGATCCGGGAAAGCCGGCGACGGATGCTTCATCGACGCTAGCGGTACTGCTCAGGAAGTCTTCAGGTTTTGCGCTCATGCGTGTTCCTCACTAGTGTAGTAACACTATAAATAGCTGGGACAGGATAAGCGGCGACAGGCCAGCTTCCCTCCGCCAGACCAACAAATGGGCTGGATCAGGTTCAAAGGGTATGCTCTCAGCCCAACTTTCTATCGGGCACCCCCAGCTGAAAAGAGGCCACGATAATGGAATGTGCAGAGTGGGTCAAGTAAAGCCTGGCGTTTCCGGT
>JAYEGM010000190.1:0-2329 GCA_034659075.1 Pseudomonadota bacterium | reverse complement strand
TCAGGACACTTTCCGCATAAAGTGTTACCCGGTACTGCAAAATCAATTTTCCGTGGGTATGGCAAGTCTAGTCCGTTCATAATAGCAATGAATTCCTGCTCGGTTTTATTATTACCCAGACGAGGATTTCGCTGTTTCTCCTGAGCAATGGTTGTGATATGAAAACCTTCGTAATCATGGCCAGGGTAAACCAGTGTTTCATCAGCTAGTGAAAAGAACTTATCGTGTATGCTTTTGTATAACGTGGCAGCGTCACTAGACTGGAAATCTGTTCTGCCGCATGCTTCAATTAATATTACATCACCAGAAAATAACATGGTGTGTGCGCCATCTTCAATCAAGTAAGCATGATGCGTGCTGGTATTCCCAAGTGTGAATAGCGGATGCAATTTCAGCAATCCCACTTGAAAAATTTTCCTTCATCTACACCCAGATCAGCGCAAGGTAAATTATCCATGCTGGGCACCACTATCTGTGTTGATGCCATTGCTTTTATCTTTCTTGCTCCCGTCAGATGATCAGCATGCACATGCATTTCTAGCGTATAAGTGGGTTTCAATTGGAGACTCTTAAGTGCCGCTAAATCGAGTTCTACCGTACCTATTGTTAATTTGCATTTAAAACTGACCCACCATTTGCATCGAATATTGAACCACCCAAGGTTTTTAAAGATATTGAAAATGCTGATAGTTTATGATTAAGAAGTGGGCCAATATTAAATAAAAAGAAACCATTAAACTGGCTCACACGAGAATGCAAATCAACAGTCTGGATGAACGGAGACGCGATTGGGGCGGTAGGCAAAGTAGGTGGGGTTATTCCTATCGACGAATAGCATGCAATTGACAATATCAATCATCTTCATCATTTTATTCAATTTTACTAAACCATTAGCATCTTCTAATATACCCTCAACAGGTCGAAACAAGGACCAGGATTATTTCATAAACAATTGAATGAGGTGTTGAAAATGGAACAGGTAAACGAAAACCAGGTGGCATTGCCACAGTTGAATGAGACTGCGCCAAACTTTGAAGCAGTCACCACTCACGGCGTAAAAAAACTCGACGACTATAAGGGAAAATGGCTCGTACTGTTCTCCCACCCGGCTGACTTTACACCGGTATGTACGACCGAGTTTATAGCATTTGCCAAACGAGCAGAAGAATTCAAGGCGGTTAACACTGAGTTGCTTGGCTTGTCTATTGATTCGCACTATGCGCATATGGCGTGGGTCCGCAACATCAAGGAAAAATTCGATGTTGATATCCCTTTCCCAATCATTGCTGATCTGGATATGAAGGTAGCAAGGAGCTACGGTATGATTCATCCGGGAGCAGCTGACACATCAGCTGTACGTGCAACTTTCATCATAGATGACAAAGGAGTCCTTCGTGCCATGGTCTACTATCCGATGAGCAACGGTCGCTCTATCGATGAATTTCTCAGGCTGGTCAAGGCCATGCAGACTTCAGATGCAAACAGTATCGCTACCCCAGAAGGCTGGCAGCCTGGTGATAAAGTCATCGTGCCACCTCCTGCAACATCAAAAGCTGCCGAAGCACGTATGAACGAAGGTTATGAGTGTGTCGACTGGTACTTCTGCAAGAAGGAAGCTGCGTAATTACATAAATTTGTCGCAGGAAAAGGGTCGGAATACCGGCCCTTTTCTATTCCTCTATTTAAAGATAGATTAAATATGAGGATTGGAATTACAAATGCCTACTTTGAGTCGAAACAGACGGCAAGTTAGATTGCTGCGATGAACAGGTACTGGCCGGAAGCTGACGATCAGAGTGGCAACCAGGGCAAAATTGGTCGAATGACCGCAACCCAGCCTGTGTGAAAACTCAATAATATTTTAGTTGATTGGGGTAGAGTGACACTTTGTCTAGTGAACCTCTCTGATTATAGCTTGACCACCCCACATTGACGCCTATGTGAAGGTGAACGGGCAGTGTTTCTCCACCCGATATTCAGATTCAGTGTTTTCACACAGCCTCTCTCGACAGCGGACAAGCCTAAACAGGGGTAGGGAGGGTATAGTATAGAGTGATAATAATTGGCGTAAAGGCTGCCGGACTTTTGCCGAACACAGTCCTGCATCGTTTATGTGTGAAGTCCTGGTGTTGATTTACATCAAAAATCATTGGAATGTAAACTAAGTCTTTACATCTGTAAGCAATGTGTTTACAGTATGCCTAATGCTTAAGACGTTCAAAAATAAAGGGCTGAAGGAATTGTTCGAGAAAGGTCAGAGCAGGAAAATTAATAAGCAGTTACATGCCCGCTGTTTACGCCGTCTTGATGTTATGGATGCAGCAACAAA
>JAYEGM010000189.1:0-9624 GCA_034659075.1 Pseudomonadota bacterium | reverse complement strand
CTGTTTGATGAAGGGATTATCGCCCAGCGACGCCTGCTGGAGGCACGCTATACTTATCAACAGGCGGGTGCAAGATTAAATGAGGCGCGGCAGCTTTTGCAGATAGCCGGTATGTCTGAGGAGGATATTGCACAAATTGAAAGCAAGTCAAAAATGACAAATCGCCTGGAAATACGTGCAGGTTTTTCAGGTTATGTACTCGAACAGACGATAAGTATCGGCGACTATCTTGAGACCGGGGAAGCTCTTTTCCAGGTAGGTCAGACCAATCCGCTGTGGGTGCTTGTGGATGTGCCTGAAGAGCAGGTGGGTCGCTTTCCTATTGGTTCATCGGTGGTGATAGACGGCTGTCAGGACACGACAGGCAAACTGATATCAGTGAGTCAGTCTGTAGACCCGGTAAGTCAGACCGTGCAGTTACGTGTGGAAGTCCATTTTAAAGCGGATACGACGCCCTGTTTGAAGCCTGGCCAGTTTGTACAGTCACGTATTGAGATCAGTCAAAGCCAGGCAACTTTTGAGGTCCCGGCGGCAGCGGCGGTGAATCACAATGGCCGCACATATGTATTCGTCCGCAATAAAAATAATGTTGAAGTCAGACCTGTAACCGTACTCAGTCGACATGACGGTTTACTGAGAGTGCAGGGTGAGCTTGATGAACAGCTGCTGATTGCGATAAAGGGCAGTGTGGCTTTGAAAGCCGCCTGGCTTGGCATGGGCGGAGAATAATAATGCTTGCTGCACTGGTCCGCTGTTCACTGACCCAGCGCATATTGATGCTGCTGGTTGCCGGCATACTTGTTGGTGCGGGTATTCGTGCCTTCATGGGGCTGCCCATCGATGCTTTCCCGGATGTATCATCTACACAGGTCAAGATCATAATTAAGGCTCCCGGTATGACTCCGGAAGAAGTTGAGGCACGCATCACGGCACCCATCGAAGTGGAGATGCTGGGTATCCCTCGTCAGACCATGCTGAGGTCCATTGCAAAATACGGCCTGACTGATATCACTGTAGATTTTGAAGACGGTACGGATATCTACTGGGCACGTCAGCAGGTCAGCGAGAGGCTGACCGCAATCTGGGGGGATTTGCCGCCTGATATAGAAGGTGGTATAGCACCGATGACCACCCCGCTGGGTGAGATGTTTATGTTCACTATCGACGGTGATATGTCGCTGCAGGAGCGGCGTTCGCTGCTCGACTGGGTCATCAGGCCGGTACTGAGAACTGTGCCCGGCGTGGCAGATGTCAACGCTTTGGGTGGCTTTGTGCGCGTATTCGAAGTGATACCGGATGCCGAACGCATGCTGGCGAGAAACATTTCCCTCGATGGTCTGGAGAAGGCTCTCAACGCAAACAACCGTGATGATGGTGCAGGTCGCATAGAGGAAGGTGAAGAGGTGTTGCTGGTACGCAGTGCCGGCTCGATTAGAACGCTTGAGGATGTCAGTGACATTGTTGTTGCTATACGGGGCAAGCATCCTGTTCGTATAAGCGATGTGGCAGTCGTTCGCATAGGATCTCTTTCGCGTTACGGGGCTGTGACCCAGAACGGTACCGCTGAGGCGGTGCAAGGCCTGGTATTAGGGCTGCCCGGCGCGAATGCGCGCGAGGTGGTGCAGGGGGTTCGTGAACAACTGGCAGGACTGCAGGGCAGTCTGCCGGAAGGTGTTTCCATCAATGTCTTTTATGACCGGGGAGACCTGGTACAGCGGGCTGTGAATACTGTCAGTAAAGCCCTGGTTGAAGCCACCATTCTTGTTATCTTACTGTTACTGCTGTTCCTTGGTGATTTGCGCGCAGCACTGACAGTCGCCCTGATTCTGCCACTGGCCGCACTGACGACATTTATTCTTATGAATGAATTCGGCATGTCAGCCAACCTGATGAGTTTAGGCGGCCTTGCGATTGCTATAGGAATGCTGGTGGATGCCGCCGTCGTTGTCGTTGAGAACATCGTCAGCCGGCTGGCTGAGCAAAAGGAAGACAGCCGATTGCCGCGTATGCATGTTATATACCGCGCTGTACGCGAGGTCAGCTTGCCGATGACATCAGGCATACTGGTAATTATTACCGTATTTCTGCCACTGCTCACCTTGCAGGGACTGGAAGGTAAGCTGTTTATTCCTGTTGCCATGACTATCGTGTTCGCACTTGGGAGCTCACTATTATTATCACTGACGCTGATACCGGTTCTGGCTTCCATGCTGATAGGCGAAACCAGTCATAACACGCCCTGGCTGATTCGTAAACTCGAAGGCCTCTATATTCCCTCACTGAACTGGGCACTGGATCATGGGCGTGTTGTTGTGGCCGTGGCGGTATCTTTACTGGTCATGGCTGTTATCCCCTACACAATGATCGGTAAAACATTCATGCCGACTATGGATGAGGGTAATGTCATTATTCAGCTGGAGAAGCTGCCTTCGATAAGCCTGCAGCGTTCGGCTGATTTTGACTTGCGTGTTCAACAGGCCTTGCTTGAGCAGGTTCCTGAAGTGGTGCGCATAGTCGCGCGCGCCGGGTCCGATGAACTCGGACTGGATCCAATGGGCTTGAATGAAACAGATACATTTATGGTACTCAAGCCACGTTCAGAGTGGCGCATGGACAGCAAGGAAGGGCTGCTTGATGAGCTGCGAGCTGTCATGCAGCAGTTCCCGGGCGTGGCATATGGATTTACCCAGCCCATAGAGATGCGCGTTTCGGAGATGCTGACAGGTGTCCGGGGTGATGTTGCGATAAAACTGTTTGGTGATGACAGTGCTGTCCTGAATAGTAAAGCACAGGAGATTGCGGCCGTCGTTGCCGGTCTGGATGGCAGCAGGGATGTCATCAGCAAGCAGAACGAGGGTGTCCAGTACCTGACAGTCAAGATTGACCGTCTTGCATCCGGCCGCCTCGGCCTGTCTGTCGATGAGCTTGAGAACCTGTTGCGCAGTCAGCTGGAAGGACGCGTTGTGGGTACCATTTACGAAGGACTGCGCCGTACTCCTCTTCTGATACGCGGCGAGCAGGCGGATTTTCATGATTTACAGATAGCACTGCCGGGTGGAAAATTTACCGCTTTGTCCGCTATTGCCAGGCTGGAAAGGGAAGAAGGCCCCGTCATGGTAGAGCGTGAAATGGGTAACCGCTACAGTGTTATTTCAGCTTATGTAGGCGGGCGTGACCTGGTCGGCTTTGTCGAGGAGGCCAGCCAGGCCGTTCGTGATCAGGTGGAGTTGCCAGTGGGTTATCGTATTGAATGGGGCGGCCAGTTTGAAAACCAGCAGCGGGCCGCTCAGCGACTGACGCTTGTCGTTCCGGTTGCTATTGCGCTGGTCTTCCTGCTGTTATTTTCTACCTTTAAATCGGTGCGGCAATCAGTGCTGGTATTAACCAATATCCCGTTTGCACTGATCGGCGGTATCTTTACCCTGTGGCTGTCCGGTGAGTATCTGTCTGTGCCGGCTTCGATTGGTTTTATAGCACTGTTAGGCATTGCTGTACTGAACGGTGTCGTCATGCTGACCTATTTTAACCAGCTTATAACAACAGGGATGCCGATTGCTGACGTGGTAGTCGAAGGTTCCAGGAGACGTTTGCGTCCGGTGCTGATGACAGCGAGTATTGCCGCCTTCGGGCTGGTTCCCCTGCTGTTCGCCAGCGGTCCCGGTTCAGAAATTCAGCGGCCACTTGCCATTGTGGTGATCGGCGGACTGGTCAGTTCAACGCTGCTCACACTATTACTGTTGCCATTACTCTATCGTCGCTATGGAGTTGCTGACCATGTCTAATGCGTTATTAAACATCATCGCTCCGCCGGAACTTGAGGACATCATCGTAGACTGGTTGCTTGAGCAGGCATACGTTAAGGGCTTTACCAGCTATCCCGTTTACGGTCATGGGGAGCGACCCGAGAAGCTTAGCCTTGCAGAGCAGGTGACGAGCCGTCAGCGCAGAGTAAAATTTGAGGTCAACGGCACAGAAGAACAGGTTCGTGCCGCAATTACCAGCCTGCGGCAGGACCTTGGTAACTGCGATATCTATTTTTGGGCAACACCCGTCATTGATGGCGGCTATCTTTGTGTGAAGTGAGCTTGTCTGAGGAAAAGTAAAAATAGTAAAACTGTTGATAGAACTTTACCTGGAACCTCATTTGCCTCCAGTCGGCTCAGGTGCTGCGGCAGTGGCGAAGTTCTGATTACTGGATATTTCCCAGGTATCATCATCATGATCGTTATAGGCCAGTCCACGCTCGAACCTGTATCCACCGCCCTGTACCTGCTTGTTTACTAACTGGGCAGCAGTAATGGTTTGCTTCGTATTATTTCCATATCCACTATTCGTGCCTATGTAGATCGTATCACTGCGCACCATTCCCTGTTCCCCCATGTGTATCATGTACACGCCGCCTGGCAGGTTAGATCCATCATTATATGCGGCCATCAATATGTCCTCTAAAGTTTTCCCAAACCTACCACATTCATTTAATTACGCCTAATACAAGCGGCACATTGTGACTTGTTACACTGAAAAAGTCCTTGTATATAGTAACAGACTTGACGACTATTCCTCTGGCTAAAACATCAAGCGCCACTTGAGCGAACGTCGCCCACCATCATTCTGGTTGTAAAGTTCTTCATATAAATCCGTAGGGGGCCCAACCTGATCAGGCTGCTCGTATTCTTTTGTCTTTGTTAACGCTTTTTTAATACGGTCAAAATAATCAGCTGATTTATCGAATAGATTTCTTGATTTCCGTGCATCGCGACGAGAAAACATATTACCTGTAGCTGGTACCCCGGCAATAGCAGCGCCCTTGAAACCGCAAAGTTCTAAATTTGACACTACTTCCAGGTCAGTGAGCTTTCCGGGCTCGAGTTGATTGGTATCATCTATCGCGCAACCAATGGAAGTTTCGCCGTTATTTACTTCGTGTGGTGTATAGACGTTTAAGTCTTCAAGCCCTTTATAATCCATTGCAGAGACGATGCCAGGCAACACCAGTGGAAATGCGCATATTAGCTTTACTATATCTCTAATGTAGCCTGCTTCTTTCATCCATTAATTTCCAATGTTATGTCTGGTGAGCAATTTAAAGACATACTCAGGTCTGATTCTCATAGCACCAGGAAAAAATTATATTTTATGTTTCAAATGTGGTCTTGACGTAACGCGCCAGTAGATTGACAGGTACACAAAAGCCCGAAGTAATGCATCACAACGGGCTGATCTTACAATTGTTTGTTATGCGGCGATGGAATCTGGTAATGATACAGAAATATTGCTGGTCAGCACCTGTCTGCTTTCGGTTGTGGAAGGGGACAGAAATAGCCGAACATCGTATAGTGGCTATGTTTAAGGCCAAAAGCGACCACAAAAGCAAGCAAATGCTGTAAAAATAAAAAGGGCCTCAACCTGAATAGGTTGAAACCATTGCTATGATTGGCTCCGCGACCCGGGCTCGAACCAGGGACCCAGTGATTAACAGACCTGAGTATCTTTAAACAGTTTAATTAAATCAACAAGTTAGCACGCATGGCCCCGCGCTAACTTACATATAAGTGACTGTAAATGACCTGGTGTGACACAAACAGGTCACGATTTGGTCACGTTGACAATGTTCCATGAAATAAGAATTGACTCGATTATACCTGCTCTTGTAGGAGCTGCTTTCGGGGGTGAATTCGCCCACCTGTCTTTGAGGTCTTTACTGATTCTAGCGGTTCGATAATCTCATTTAAAAAATGCCGTTTTTCAGGCTGAAGTAATAAAAGTAGTAAGGATCCAATAATCTGATTTTATCACCAGCGGTCATAGATGCTACCTGTTCAAAAATGCCGCGAGGCTAACATGCGATCATGTAAAACACGGACAACCTCAATCCCATAGGCTGTCTCACGGTAATAAACGACATGGCGAATAACGGGATATTTCCGGTATCCAGTGCGGATATTCTCGCAAGCGGTTCCCGCCTTCGGGTTTTTAGCTAAAAAATCGAATGCCACCGTCAAATCGTCAATATATCGCTCTGTCTGTCGCGCTCCCCATTGTGTTAACGAGTACAGCCAAACGGTCTCCATGTCTTCCCTGGCCTTCGGCGCTAGCCGATATTCAGGCATGTTTTGCTTTCATTTCTTTTTTGAATAAATCAACGTCAAATGACTGGGGTTCTCCGCTTTGTTCGCCCTCAATAAGTGCGGCACGGATTGCTTCTATATTCGCCTGGCTAGCCTGGTCGCGGCGTATTAGATCGCGGATATATTCACTGTCGTTTGTGAATTCCCCTGCCGCAATTTGTGCCTTAATCCAGCGGTCTTGTTGATCGGTGACGGTGATCGTCTTTCTGGTTGTACTCATAAAACGGCCTCCAGGATGTGGTGTGAAAAATTCATACTATTGGTGCAATATAGCATATTCCGCTGCGATGATAAGAGTTAATAGGGTCAGTTTCGATCGAAATTAAATCAAGCGAAATCTCTTAACAGCTTTAGCTCCCTGCTATCACCCGTAGGTAATCGCTCAATGCAACGAGTGAGTTAGTTTCAGGTTTCATTCTTTTAAAAGCCCCAGTGATTATTATCACATTTAGATGAACCATTGTTGCTGTGACAACAGGGAAATATCGTATAAAAATTAGTGTGATACCTGAAATTTCTAGATGCCAGATGTCACGATATGGTCACGTTGCTGCAATATACTGCTTAGTGTAATTCACTAGCATATGCTTGACATATACATAATATTTATTACAATGACCTATGTCAGGTCTATGCCTGTTGGAGGAGAAACATTATGCGTACTGCAGCGATATTTATAAACGGAAAGAACCAGGCAGTTCGTCTGCCGAAAGAATTTGAATTTGAGGGTGTGACGGAAGTTGAAATACACAAAGAAGGCGAATCAATTGTCATGACTCCTAAACGAAAATCGTGGACCAGTTTTGCTGAGGGCAATAAGGCCGATGCAGATTTTCTAGCAGAGCGACCAGATATCCTGGAAGAGGGACGGGTCAAGTTTTGAAAAGGGCCTATATGCTAGACACCAATATCTGTTCATATATCATGCGGGAGAGACCTGAAAGCGTGTTAACCGAATTACAGTCCAGGGTTATGCATAGGGATAGAATCGTTATCTCAGCAATTACCTATGCTGAATTACGATTTGGCGCTATTGGTAAAAAGTCATCACCAAAGCACAATATCATTGTTGATGAATTTATGGCGCGCATTGATGCTGTATTAGCCTGGGATAAGGGGGCGGTAGAGGCGACGTCTCAGATAAAAAAACATTTAAGTGATCAGGGTACCCCAATCGGCATCAACGATACTATGATTGCCGGGCATGCTGTGTCAGTAGGGTGCATTCTGGTAACCAATAACCGAAAAGAGTTTGATCGTGTGCCGGACCTTGAGATAGAAGACTGGTCGGTTATTTGAAATTGAACCGTGCCAGGCTAGTAAGGCCCAATCAGGTTACGTTCAGTAATTATAGATTATTCGTAAAGGTCCTTCCGGTGACCAACACGTATCACCAGTACACGGAGTCAGAAATTGACAGGAAATGGACCGCCGTTGCACAAAGAAGGCTTACTGAAATGCGCTCGGGAACAGTTGATGCTGTGCCAGGAGAGGAAGTATTTGAAAAGATATGGAAAAGGTTCGATAAATGAACATGGTACTTTTTTGTTTATACATTTTTGTTTTTCATATTAAGTAGTGCAGGACTTTTGCGGGACTTTTTACCACATATCCTGTTTGCGGCCTCAATCAGGTTCTCTAATTCTGAAGCAGCGATGTTGGAATATGCCTTGCTACTCCCAAATCAAGATTAATGGATTGTGTTTCACGGTGTTTACGCAGTAGAGTAGGTGCTAGAGAGGCAGTAGTCGAATTGAATTATAGACAGGAGCATCTGTGACTGAAGGACAGTCAAGCCATTTGATAGCATTGCGTGTGTCATTGCCTGGTGAGATGTCCGCCAGTGGGTTTATCAGTAAGCGCGGTCCCTGCTGAGATGTTTCTCGATACCACAATGCTGCTGGCCCTGGTATATGGACTGATCAGTGCTGTGACGCTGCCGCTGGGCGCTGCTGTTGGTCTGCTATGGCGGCCGCCGGACCGGGTCATGGCTTTCCTTATTGCCTTTGGCGGCGGCGCCCTGCTTGCGGCATTGACGATAGACCTGATCGCGCCGAGTGTCGAACGTGGCCATTTCTGGGACCTCGCCATCGGGGCGATGCTGGGAGGGCTTCTGTTCAAGCTGCTCGATTTCCTGGTCAACCGCAAGGGCGGTTACTTACGCAAACCCTCCACTGCAATGACCTACTGGCGCAGCCAGGCACGCAAAAGACTCCATAATATACTAGGCAATCTGCGCCGCACTCAGCCGCTGGGAATCCTGTCTGATGAATCAGAAGACAAGCTGCTATCTATCATGCTGGTCCAGGAGTTCCCGGCTGGAACCTGCCTGTATCGTGTCGGCGACCCGGCGACGAACCTTTATATCATCGAAGAGGGCAAAGTCGAACTGATCGATCCACAGCAAGGTGGCAAGGTCTTCGAACGGTTGACCAGGCATGATGTGTTCGGTCGCATGAGCTTCTATACCGGTTTGCACCGGGCTACCGAGGCCCATACGGTCCGTGATACCAAGTTGCTGATCATCCCACGCGAGCCATTCATGGAACTGCTCGAGGATTCCGAGGAGCTGCGAAGCATCCTGGCAGGAATTATTGCCGGAGAAGAGATGCAAATCTATCTTCAGCAGCGCCACGACCTTAGCGCTGAAGAAACTGCTATGTGGCGTGACAAGGCACTTGAGGATATTGCCGAGACAGGCCGCTTTGATCTGCCCATCGAGCGGGATATTGCATCAGAAGACCTCGTCGAGTTATTGAAAAATGAGCAGCGGCTGGGCTTTTTCAACGGATTGCCCGATGAGATCCTGAAGCGGGTGGCGGATCGCCTGATTCCCAAATCCAATACACAGGGCTATGAATTCTTCCAGATGGGCCAGCCCGCTGACCGTTACTACCTGCTGCGCGAGGGGACCGTCTACCTGCTGGATCCGGACGACCGCACACGTAAGCCGACGGAAGTCGAGGCAGGGGAGTCATTTGGAGGACTGTCTTTCTTCACTGAGGGAAATCATACAGCTACGGCGATCTCTCACGAGGATAATCAGATCCTTGTTCTGAGACATAGAGACTACGAGGCGCTGCTGGATGGCAGTCCGGAACTTCGCGATCATTTAAGTGAGTTTTTAAAACGCAACCAGATCATCGACTACCTGACCAGTCATCATAGCCTCGATCCAAAAGATGCGGCCAACTGGATCAGCAAGGCTGCCCAGAGTGTCGAGGGCGGCAAGATCTTTCCGTCGCTATCGGAGATGACTCGGCAGGTTGCCGGTCATGAAGGTGCGGCCATGGCCATTTTTCTGGGCATCCTGCTCGATGGTATCCCCGAATCCCTGGTCATCGGTGCCCATGTCGTCGCAAGCGGCGGGATCAGCCTGTCACTAATCAGTGGCTTGTTTCTCGCCAATTTCCCGGAGGCGCTGTCGAGTGCGGCGGGCATGAAAGAGCAGGGTGTGAAGATTACCAGGATACTCTGGATGTGGACCAGCCTTATG
>JAYEGM010000188.1:0-30017 GCA_034659075.1 Pseudomonadota bacterium | reverse complement strand
GCCCTTCGGTACTTCGCTGGAAATACTAAGTGGTACATTAATACCGTTACATTATGACTCTTGTGTATATATTCGCTCATTCACCTATATTCGCAGCAAGCTGCGGGGAATAGAACCCCAAGAGATTAAATAAAACAGGAAAGAACCAGGCCTTGCGCCAGCACAAAAAAATCACGACCCTATGCGCCACAAACATTTACCATCAGTCTTAGAATCCAGCAGATCCAGCCAGGCTTCGTGCTGAGCCCTCTCATCTTCACTGGCCTGAATAATAGACAAAGCAGGACGACTGGCATCCAGCTGGCGAATTATCTTCTCTGCCACAGATTGCTGCCCAGATTCTGCTTCCTTAAACAACGCTTCCTGACCACCTGTTAAAGCCAGATAAACTTCTGCCAGCAGTTCAGCATCCAGCAGCGCACCATGCAGCTCTCTAGTTGAATTATCAATATTAAAATGCCGACACAGCGCATCCAGAGAATTTTTCTGCCCGGGGCGCATGCGTCTGGCCATCACCAGGCTGTCGATGACTTCGCAATATTTACTGGTATCCCCCAGGTCTCTGCCTGTCAGTTTCAGCTCGGCATTAATAAACCCAACATCAAACGGCGCATTATGAATGATTAGCTGCGAATCCTTGATATAGGCCAGGAAATCATCAACGATATCGGTAAATTTTGGCTTGTCCTGCAGGAACTCATTGGTAATACCGTGGACTTCTATGGCTCCGGCATCAATTTTCCGGTCCGGCTGTAAATATTGATGCAGTTCATTTCCGGTGCGCTTACGGTCAATCAATTCAACGCAGCCAATTTCGATTATACGATGTCCCTTATGAGGATCCAGTCCGGTGGTTTCTGTATCGAGAACAACTTGTCTCATAATTCATTCCCATTCAGCAATTTGTCTATTGCCTCGTTTGCCAGACTATCAGCGATTTCATTCCCTGCTATACCGGAATGTCCTTTTACCCAATGCCACTCGATATTATGCCGCTCAATAGCTGCGTCAAGTCTCACCCATAAGTCTTTGTTTTTTACTGGTTTTCTAGCGGCCGTTTTCCAGCCGCGCTTTTTCCAGTTAGCCATCCATTCGAGGATGCCTTTGCGTACATATTGTGAATCAGTATAAAGATTTATCTGGCAGGATCTTGTCAGGCTTTCCAGTGCCCTGATAGCCGCCATTAGTTCCATCCTGTTGTTGGTTGTTTCTGTTTCAGAACCTGATAATTGCTTTTCGTTATTACCATAGGCAAGAATAGCTCCCCAGCCACCCGGTCCGGGATTGCCACGGCAGGCTCCATCGGTATAGATAATAACTTCAGACACAATATTTTTGCACTCCCTTACTTCAGACTTCTACTTCAAACTTCTTTTCACTACTGGTTCTGCAATATTCAGAAAACCCTGGTTTCTGATTTTTTCACCCAGGTCTATTACGGTCATTCCGACATCCTGTTTTTGCGCAATCAGCAGATAAACCCCACCCAGCATAGGCCACCATCGATCACCGGCATTTTCCATAAAGGAAAATTTCTTTCGTAAATGATGGTTCCGGATGGGTGGAGAATAGTACAGCATCATACCGCCGCTAACATGAAAATCCAGCAGACTGAGCCAGTCCCGAACTTTATAAATAGAATAATTCTGACTGTTCCAGGGGGCAGAAGCTTTAGAAAAGAACTTTTTTACTCCCCAGATGCTATAGGGATTAAAACCAAGAATAACCAGATGGCCGCCACTGGCAAGAATGTCTTTGCTTTCACGTAGCAACTGATGCGGATTATCAGAAAAATCCAGCATGTGCGGCAATAAACATAAATCAACGGACGAGGACAGAAAAGGAAGCGTTGAGCCCGCGTCTATATATAAAGTTTGTATGTCTGCAGCCACCTCAGAGGGTTTAATTTCTGCCGTACCGCTTTTGCTGCCCTGTAAAAAGAATTTTTCTTCGATATTGCTGGAATCCAGCAGTGATGGGGTTCCAGCGTAACCATACTGAACAGCAATATCGCCTTTCAGGGCAGGTAAAAATTTACCCAGGGCTAGTTTCTCAGCGGTATATAATGACTGACCAAGATCACTCCGGCTCCATTCAGCTAAACTACTCATGATGGTTTTTTTTTGGAATCTGGCTATACTCAAAATAGTGCAACACAATTAAACATGATTATTCGCAGTATACATACAATATAAATCTAAATTACAGTATATTTAACTAAGTATAAACAATATCTTATATAGCATATTTAAATTATTTTCTAGAATATGCTGAAGAGATAAGATACACTGCTTTAAACGAATAAACTATCTGTACAGTCTATGCTGTTATCAGGTAAAAAAATGCAAAAGGTCGTTCATTTGGCCTTTATAATAGCTGAATCTGGACAGCATCTCGATGAATAATAATCTGGCCCTAAGCACACTACTCGCTCTGCTCCTTTGCGGCGCACTTTTTATTTCTGGATGTGCGAGTACAAAGCACAAAGAAACACAATCAAGTCATTCAGAACCCAGCCTTTCTGAATTGTTCGGTGGGTCTGACGATGACTCTGACGAAATAGATCGACACACGCCTGCACCCTATTCCGTCACTTCCTACACTGCCGCCCCCAGGGAATACCAGCCGAAAGAGGTCGCCTATACGACAGAAGATTATAATGACCTGTGGGATAGAATTCGTGCAGGATATGGCCTGCCAACAATTAAAAGCCGGCATATTGACGAATATGAACGCTGGTATTCATCACGCCCGGAATATATCGAGCGTATGCTCAACAGGGCAACTCCCTACCTGTATTACATTACAACCCAGGTAGAAGATCGCCGCATGCCGATGGAAATTACGCTATTACCAGCTATTGAAAGTGCCTATAAACCGCATGCCCTGTCCAGTGCAAAAGCGGTTGGCCTGTGGCAATTCATCCCGGCAACGGGACGGCACTACGGCCTGAAACAGAACTGGTGGTATGACGGACGCAAAGATATTTATTCATCCACGCGCTCAGCTCTCGACTACCTGGAGAAGTTAAGCAAGGACTTTGATGGTGACTGGGCATTGGCGCTGGCCAGCTACAATGCAGGTGAAGGTACTGTTTCCCGTGCCATCAAGGCAAATCGCCGAGCAGGAAAACCGACAAATTACACCTCACTCAAGCTTCGTGATGAAACACGCCGCTATGTACCCAAGCTCATTGCGATCAGCAATATCATAAAAGATCCTGAGAAATATGGACTGAAAATTGCGCGCATCCCGAATGAACCCTATTTTAGTGTTATTCGCATGAGCAGCCAGATAGATCTTGGTGTGGTTGCAGATGCCACCAATATCCCGATTAAAGAACTGGAGATGCTGAATCCCGGTTTCAAACGCTGGGCAACCGATCCGGATGGCCCGCACCGCCTGCTTGTCAAAGCGTCCACTTCAGAAATGGTTGCCGATGCCATCGCCGGCATCCCCCAGCACAAGCGCGTGCGCTGGGCACACTATAAAGTAAAAAAAGGAGACAGCCTGGGGCGTATAGCCCGCCAGCATGGGATTAGTGTCGCCTCATTAAAGAAAACAAATAATCTAAAAAATGACAGGATCAATATCGGACAGGATCTTTTGATACCCGCCTCCAGGGCTTACCGGAAAGGCAAAACTGTCACCCAGACAGCATCAATCAGCGCAAAAAGATCACCAAAATCAGCAATCACCCCGTCGCAGCAGTCTCCAAAAGTCATTTCTGTCAGAAAAGGCGACACGCTCTGGTCCTTATCCAGGCGTTACAAGGTCACGCTTAATGAATTGACCAAATGGAACAAGATTAATGCCAGCGATATGTTATTCAGGGGCCAGAAACTAAAAATCTGGCGCTACTGATTCCTGCTTTCTGTCCTCAGTCTAACTACGCCTAAAGTTGCCTCCGCGTATGGCAGGAGGCGAAGATAGCTGTATAATCACGGCTCCAGAAAATAGAGAGTTCAGCAGTGATACGGTTATCCCTCCTTTTATTCGCGTTCCTTACCCTCAGTGCCTGCAACACGCTGGTCAGCTCTGCAACGAAAGACCTGGCAGACAACCTTAGTCAGGCAATCCAGAATCAAAATGACCCTGATACTGTTCGACAGGGCGCCCCCGCCTATCTCATCATGATAGACAGTTTTATTCAGGGGTCTCCTGATGACGTCGACCTTCTGATAGCCGGCAGTAATTTGTACGGCTCCTATGCAGGCGCTTTCATCACCAAACCTGCGCGTGCCATGCGTTTAACTGAGAAATCACGACAATATGCTTTGCATGCCTTCTGCATTCAGTTGCCAGAATTTTGTGACATTCAGGGAAAGCACTTCCCTGAGTTTGAAAAGGCTTTGCAGAAAATAAATAAAAGCAATCTGCCGGTCCTGAATACATGGGGAATCGCCTGGGCAGGCTGGATACAAACCAGAACAGAAGACTGGACTGCTATTGCTGACATCCCGAAGATCAAAGCCATTATGCTGCGTGTAGTCGAACTCGACCCGGCATGGGATAATGGCAACGCTCAGCTCTATCTGGGTGTGCTCAATGCCTTCCTGCCAGCCGCCATGGGTGGCAAGCCGGAACTTGCTAAAGAGTATTTTGAGCAGGCAATTCGCCACAGTGACAGGAAAAACCTGATGGTTAAAACACTGTATGCACAGTACTATGCGCGCATAGTATTTGATAAACAGCTGCACGATAAATTACTGAATGAAGTACTGCAGGCCCCTGTTTCCTCGCCTGGCATGACGCTGGTTAACACACTGGCACGTGAACAGGCACAGCAATTATTGGATGAATCCGATGACTTCTTCTAAATAAAGCTGCCCTTAAGGCTAACGCCGCATAATATGCAAAATCACCCGTTCAAAACATAAAGGTATGGAAAGACGATATGCCACTAAATAATACCCCTAAGCAGCTCGTACAATTACTCCTTTTTATTGCAATAGTTATAGCATTTAGCAATAGCCATGCGATGACATTGAAAATAGCTACGCTTGCGCCTGACGGCACGACGTGGATGAAGAATATGCGATCTGCGGCAAAGGAAATCAGTGATAAAACTGCTGGCCGGGTAAAACTGAAATTCTACCCCGGCGGCGTCATGGGCAATGACAAGAGCGTGATGAAAAAAATTCGGCTCGGCCAGTTGCAGGGTGGCGCCCTGACAGGAGGCAGCCTGGCAGTTACCTACCCTGACATGCAGATCTACAGCCTGCCTATGGTGTTTAAAAATTACGGTGAAATCGATCATGTCCGCCCTGTTATCGACCCACTGCTTAAAAAGGGCATGGAAAAGAAAGGCTTTACCATACTCGGAATTTCTGAAGGTGGCTTTGCCTACCTGATGTCCAACAGCACGGTAAAAAACATCGCTGACCTGAAACAGCATAAACTATGGATACCCGAAGACGATGTACTTAATGAAGCACTGTTCAGAAAAATGGGAGTGCATCCTATCACTCTGCCGCTGGCAGATGTCTACACCGGCCTGCAAACAGGCCTGATTGATACTATCGGCGCGACACCGACTGGTGCGCTTGCATTTCAGTGGCACACTCGCATCCGCAGCATTACTGATGTTCCGCTGCTCTATCTTGTTGGTGTACTGGTAGTCGACAATAAACGTTTTAATAAAATAAGTGCCGCAGACCAGAAAGTGGTTAAAGATGTTGTCGCAAAAACCTTCTCTTCAATGGATGAAATAAATCGAAAGGACAACAAAAATGCCCGTCAGGCTTTAAAGAAGATGGGGACAGAATTTGCGAAACCTGATGTAAGCGAGATCACATACTGGAATAAGCTTGCCGATGAGGTGATCGAAGAAACTGGCAGTAAGGCGGCGACACCTGAGCTCTATCGCAAATTGAAAGACCTGTTAGCCAATTATCGCTCAGGTGCCAACGCATCATCAGCAAAATGAACAGGCTGTTGACTACAACTGTACTGCATTAAAATATACCGATAAGGAATATTCCATGCTGCAGCGCGGTGTAAAAATTCTTCACAACATAGAAGATAGCCTGCTGGTCATCATTCTGCTGGCCATGGTGACACTGGCCTTCAGTCAAATTGTGATGAGAAACTTCTTCGGCAGCGGCACAATCTGGCTGGATCCTCTGCTGCGTGTTCTTGTACTGTGGGTCGGCTTGCTTGGTGCTTTGGTCGCGACCCGCCAGGATAAACAGATCAGTGTCGATGTCCTCACCCGCATACTGTCCGAAAAATTAAAAGTCATCAGCAATATTATTACCCGTTCATTTGCGGCAATAGTTTCTGCAATCATTGCATGGCATTCTTTCCTTTTCCTGATAGACGAATGGCATTCAGGCGTCACCGCATTTGCCTCGGTACCGGCCTGGCTGACTGAATCGATTATTCCCTTCGGATTTGCCGTCATTGCCCTGCGTTATACCTTCCAGGTTATCGTTCTCCTGATTAAGGTAGTCAAGGGAGCCCCTGACCAGTGATCATTGCAGTCATTCTCCTGATACTGGCATTGCTGGGTGCTCCGCTTTTCAGCATCATCGGCGGCAGTGCATTGTGGGGCTTTCATAGCGAAGAAATCAACCTGCAGGTAGTCACTATCGAGATATACCGTCTCGCCGAGATGCCGGTACTGCTGGCCATTCCGCTGTTTACCTTTGCCGGCTATTTGCTGGGTGAAAGCCAGGCACCCGCCCGCATGGTACGCATGGCACATGCCCTGCTGGGCTGGATGCCGGGCGGGCTAGCTATTGTTGCGCTGACAGCCTGTGCATTTTTCACGGCATTTACCGGTGCCTCGGGTGTTACTATCGTAGCATTGGGCGCCCTGCTCTATCCGGCGCTGCAGCAGGCGGGCTACCCGGAGCGGTTCAATCTGGGTCTGATCACGACTTCCGGCAGTTTGGGCCTGCTGTTTGCCCCCTCATTACCGCTGATCCTCTATGGCGTAATCGCGCAACAGGCATCACTGGATACACCGGTCAATATTGATGATTTGTTCCTTGCCGGCATCCTGCCCGGCTTGCTGATGGTGATCCTGTTATCAGGCTGGAGTATGTGGAAACAGCCCAAAGGCCAACTGACAACTAAACTGGACGGCAGGGAAATCTTTGCCGCCATTCGGGAATCCATCTGGGAAATCCCCCTGCCTTTCCTGGTACTGGGTGGCATATACGGCGGCTATATCGCCGTCTCTGAGGCCGCTGCCGTCACTGCCGTCTATGTGCTAATTGTCGAGGTCTTCATAAAGCGTGAAGTAAAATTGCGGGAACTGCCGGTAATTATCCGTGAGTCAATGGTTCTGGTTGGTGCAATACTGCTGATCCTGGGCGTGTCACTGGCATCAACCAATTACATGATTGATGCGGATATCCCTACCCGCCTGTTTGAGACCATACGTGCACATATCGATAACAAATGGACATTTCTGATTGCACTGAACATATTTTTACTGGTGCTGGGTATGATGCTGGATATATTCTCAGCCCTGATCATTATCATCCCCATCATTCTGCCCATCGCCGCCGGTTATGGCATACACCCGGTACACCTCGGCATTGTTTTCCTGGCGAACATGCAACTGGGCTACTTCACACCACCGGTAGGCATGAACCTGTTCATTGCCAGCTACCGCTTCAATAAACCGGTGATGGAATTATATATTGCGACCCTGCCGTTCTTCTTTATTCTGCTTTTTGCGGTGCTGGTCATTACCTACTTCCCGTCATTAAGCCTGGTATTTCTTGGTCCATAATAATAAAAAGGAAGATCAAATATCTTTCTTGCAGGGATCACTGCGATCCCCGCGAAAGGTTGTTTTGATATTTAGTTTTGCTTATTGAATTAAAATTTGAAACTTTCAAAATATCTCATGCGCCAGTACTAACGCATCTTCCCGTCCATTTTTATCCGGGTAGTATCCCCTGCGCAATCCGATTTCATTAAAACCCAGCTTGTCATACAGCTTTATTGCTGCCGCATTAGACATCCTCACTTCGAGAAAGATCGACCCCATGTCATTCTGCCGCGCCTGGTTCATCAGGTGCTGCACCATTTTCTCACCTAAACCTTTGCCTCTTTCTGTCTCCCGCACACAAAGATTTAACAAGTGGCATTCATCAATAATGTATTGCGCTACAGTGTAGGCAAGGATTTTTTTTTGCTGCACAAAAAGTGTAGAGAGATACTGGTTATGCAGGCAGTCACGAAATATCCCTTCTGTCCACGGGAATTCGTAGGATGCAGTTTCAATTTCCATTACCTCATCTAAATCAATCTCCCGCATCGGGCGAATGCCTGTTGGATGTATGCCCTGCGTCAAAGCCTTTTAGTCTCCTGCATGCGATGCTAGTAATCGAGTGACCCTGCACAAATCCTGCCATGACTGGGCCTTCTGCTCAGGATTTCGTAACAGACTTGCCGGATGATATGTCACAACTACCGGTATTTCGGTTCCCGGCAGGATATTATTATTTTCGCGCATTTTATAAACAGGCATTTCCGTCTGCAGCAGGCTGTGGGCCGCAAAACGCCCCAGGGCAAGTACAACTTTTGGCTTAATATAGTCAATCTGTGCACTAAGAAAAGGGGCACAGGCTGCTACTTCTGCTGCCTGCGGATTGCGGTTATTTGGCGGCCGGCATTTGAGAATATTACAGGTATACACCTGATCACGCTGCAGGCCGATAGCCAGCAGCATTGCATCCAGCAGCTTTCCGGCCTTGCCAACAAAAGGCAAACCCTGACGATCCTCCTCTGCACCCGGGGCCTCACCAATCAACAGTAGTTCAGCCTGAGTACTCCCGCTGCCGAAAACTGTCTGGCTACGGCTTTTTGACAGGGCACAACGCTGACAGGCTTGCACCTCTTTTTGCAGAACGTTCCAGCTATCTTCATTGTCATCTGCCGCTACAGCGATATCTGGCTGGACTTCAGGAACCTGTTCGGCTGCTTCGACGTTATCCCGAAGCAGCCAGACATCAATGCCCATATCTTTGAGCACTTGCCTGTGCAGATCACTCATAGGAGACATAAGGCGTTCCTCTCTGCTCAGATTGGAGGCTGGGAGGACTGCGGGTGTGAACGATCCAGGTCAACCTTCATCTTGTTCATCGCATTCAGATAAGCCTTGGCAGAGGCAATGACAATATCGGTGTCAGCCCCTGTACCATTCACGATGCGGGAGTCTTTCTCAATACGAACAGTCACTTCACCCTGCGAGTCTGTGCCGGTAGTAATATTGTTGACTGAATAAAGCAGTAATTTGCAGCCGCAATTAATTATGGCCTCAATAGCTTTGAAGGCCGCATCAACCGGACCACCGCCCGGCATGGATGCTGACATATCCGTTCCATTGATATTCAGTGTGACTTCCGCCACCGGCGTCTCACCTGTTTCAGAACATACTTTCAATGTAACCAGTTTTACCGCTTCTTTCTCCTGGTCTGTTGACTCTTCGGTGGCCAATGCCTGCAGATCTTCGTCAAATATTTCATGTTTCTTGTCCGCAAGCTGCTTGAATCGGGAAAAAGCGGAATTCAGTGCTGATTCAGTTTCTATTTCTATGCCTAACTCTTTCAGCCGGGTACGAAAGGCATTGCGACCGGAGTGCTTGCCCAACACCATGCGATTGTGTGCCCAGCCGACATCTTCAGCGCGCATGATTTCGTAAGTCTCACGCTTCTTGATGACACCATCCTGATGGATACCCGACTCATGGGCAAAGGCATTGGCACCGACTATCGCCTTGTTTGGCTGTACAGCAAAGCCGGTGATATTCGAGACCAGTCGGCTGGTCGGTACAATCTGCGTTGTGTCTATGCCGGTAGCACAGTCGAACACATCCTGGCGAGTTTTTACTGCCATCACGATCTCTTCCAGTGCGGCATTTCCCGCCCTTTCACCGAGGCCATTTATGGTACATTCAACCTGCCGAGCACCATTGAGTACCGCGCTCAGCGAATTGGCAACCGCCATACCGAGATCATTATGGCAATGAACCGAAAAAATGGCCTTATCTGAATTAGGAATACGCTGACGTAAATTTGCAATCAATTTGCCAAACTGTCCCGGCAAATTGTAACCCACGGTATCCGGAATATTTATAGTGGTCGCTCCGGCAGCAATAACCGCCTCGATCACCTTGCACAGAAAGTCTTCCTCCGAACGGCCTGCATCTTCCGGAGAGAACTCGACATCATCAGTGAACTGACGAGAAAATTTTACCGCCCAGACCGCACGCTCCAGCACCTGCTCCGGTGTCATATGCAACTTTTCCTGCATATGTATCGGCGAGGTCGCAATAAAAGTATGGATGCGGTTCTTCTCCGCCGGTTTAATGGCATCGGCAGTTGCCTGTATGTCGCTTTCTATAGCTCGGGCCAAACCGCAAACCCGACTTTCTTTTACGACGGAAGCCACCGCATGCACACTCTCAAAATCACCCTTGCTGGCAGCAGGGAAACCGGCCTCGATAACATCCACCCGCATACGTTCCAGACTGCGTGCGATTCGTACTTTCTCATCGCGCGTCATCGATGCGCCGGGGCTTTGTTCGCCGTCACGCAAGGTCGTATCAAATATAATTAATGAATCGCTCATCTCTGTATCCTGTATTACTTTTGGTACTGAATATTTTCAGCGCCAAGATTAACATGCACTCCATATAAAAATGGAGAAAATAATTAAAGCTTATGTCTAGGAATATGTGCGCTGAACTAGCGCAGCAGCAGAGTGCTGAGGAGAGAGAAACCGGCAAGCGAAGAAACTGCAACAACGGGCGCTGCTGCGTTTAATGACCAAGTAATTTTTTGACCTGCCTGTAACATGACTTAAATATCGCATAATCTACGATCACATTGCAATACCTGATTCGGTTTACGGTTTACGGTTTACGGTTTACGGTTTACGGTTTTGGGTTTTTTGGTTTTGATTTTTACGTAATCCGTAACACGTAACACGTAAAACGTTTTATTAAGGAAAATTCAGTCAGAACCTGGTACAGAACCCTCATCATCCCCGTCACCCTGATCACCTCCCTTTTTCTTCCGATGCAGCAAAGCAGTAACCGGCCCGGAAACAAGGTAAATGAAGAAACCCGCGAACAAGACCCTGGGCGGGTCATAAACAATGACTACCAGGGCAATAACGATACCTAGCAGTACGACAAACGGGACGTGGCTTTTCAGATCAAAGTCCTTGAAACTGCGGAACGGCACGTTGCTGACCATCAGGATGGCAGCTGTCAGGGTCAGCAGCAAGATGGGTATTTTGAACTCAGCCCCGCTCATGCCGTAGTCATTGACCACCCATATGAACGAAGCAATGATAGCTGCCGCAGAGGGGCTGGGCAGTCCCTGAAAAAATATTTTTTCATCGGCAGCATGGGTATTAAAACGTGCCAGCCTGAGCGCTGCGGCCACGGCGTAGATAAAGACAAGCATCCAGCCCAGCTTTCCCATGGAATTTAAAGACCATTCATAAACCACCAGTGCCGGAGCCAGTCCGAACGAAACCATATCTGACAGGCTGTCATACTGTATACCAAATTCACTGGTGGTATTGGTCATGCGTGCGACACGTCCATCGAGGCCATCGAGCACCATGGCAACAAAAATAAGAATTGCCGCCAGCTCAAACTTACCATTGCTGGCCTGTATGATGGCTGAAAAACCGGCAAACAGCGCGCCGGTGGTAAACAGGTTGGGCAGGATGTAGATACCCTTGCGGACTGATTTGTCTGGTTTTCCCGTCATTTTAGATTCCTGTTGCCTTTGGCAAGGTATTATACCTCCTTATTATCCAGAGTAAGCAACTGCTTTAAGCCAGCTTCATCAAGTATCTCAATACCCAATTCCATCGCTTTCGTTGCTTTTGATCCCGGATTTTCACCCACTAGTACATAGTCTGTTTTGCTGGAGACACTGCCACTGACTTTTGCCCCCATTGCCTGAAGCATTGTTTTGGCTTCACTGCGTGACATTTCAGACAGCGTGCCTGTAATCACAAACACCTTGCCGCCAAGTGACGATTCATGCTGGACCTGTCTGTCAATTTCAGGCCAGTGTATGCCGGAGCGGATTAGCCGGTCTATTACCTCAAGATTGTGGGCCTGCCTGAAAAAAGTCGTCACATCCAGGGCAACGACAGGCCCGATATCATCAACTGACTGCAATTCTTCTATTGAAGCAGATCGTATACTGCCTATGTCCGTAAAACGCCTTGCCAGCGTTAAGGCCGTTGTTTCTCCGACCTGTGGAATACCAAGGGCATAGAGGAAACGTGGCAGGGTTGTCTGTTTACTCTTCTCTATGGCATTGATTAAATTTGCCGCTGATTTATCAGCCATACGCTCCAGCTTAAGCAGCTGCTCAGCCTGTAAATGATATATATCACTCACGTTTCGAATCAAACCGGCATCCACTAATTGCTCAACCAGCTTAGCTCCCAGGCCGTCAATATCCATGGCATTTCTGGAAACAAAATGCTTGATACTTTGTTTACGCTGAGCATCACAGAACAGACCACCCGAACAACGCGAGATGATTCCACCTTCATCTACTACCACCTCCGACCCGCAGACAGGGCAGACCGCTGGGAATTCATAAGGTACAGAGTTTGCCGGCCTTCTGGCCAGGATAATCCCGGTAATTTTTGGAATGACATCTCCCGCCCGGTGTATGATGACCGTATCCCTCACTCGAACATCAAGCCGTTTAATTTCAGCTGCATTATGTAAAGTGGCATTATTGACGGTGACCCCGCCGACAAAAACAGGTTTTAAGCGGGCGACCGGTGTTAATGCACCCGTACGTCCTACCTGAACATCAATGGCCTCAAGAACTGTCATCTCTTCCTGCGGTGGAAATTTATGCGCAATTGCCCAGCGTGGCGCACGAGAAATAAAACCGAGCACTTCCTGCTGGACCATGTCATTCACCTTGTAGACTACACCGTCAATTTCATAGGGCAACTGCACCCGTTTATTTCCAAGACGGTTCATATAGGCAAGACAGGCATCGATACCTTTTACCACATCAACCTCGGGGCAAACCCGGAGTCCAAATGTTTTTAATTCGGCAAGCCGGGCTGACTGGGTTGCCGGTAATTCGATACCCTCTACCCTGCCCACGGCATAGCAAAAAATATTCAGTGGTCTCGATGCCGTAATCTTTGGATCAAGCTGACGCAGACTTCCCGCTGCAGCATTACGTGGATTGGCAAAGGGTTTTTTATCCGCCTTCAGCTGATTTTTGTTCAGTGCCTCGAAGCCGGCTTTAGGCATGTAGACTTCACCTCGTACTTCAAGCATTTCTGGTGGCTTCTCGCCCCTGAGCCGTAAAGGAATGCTCTCGATAGTGCGAATATTTTGCGTGACATCTTCACCTACGGTGCCGTCACCCCGGGTGGCAGCCTGCACCAGCCGACCCTGCTCATACAGGAGACTCACTGCAAGACCATCAAGCTTCGGCTCAACGTTGTACTCGACAATATCCAGCCCAAGTTTCTGCCTGATCCGTTGATCATATGCCCGGGCTTCTTCATCATCCATAGCATTTGCCAATGACAGCATAGGAATTTGATGCCTGACCGATTCAAAACGAGGGAGGGGTTTATCACCGACCCGGGATGTCGGTGAATCCGGCGCCAGGTACTCCGGATGCTGCTGCTCAAGACTTAACAGCTGGCGAAACTGGCGATCATACTCGGCATCCGGTACCAGTGGATCATCCAGTACGTAATAGTGGTAATTATAGTCCCTGATCTGCTGCCTAAGCTGTTCGATCTGCTCCGCAGTATCCATCAGTAGTGCAATCTAAAACAGACGCCTGGCCAGACTGCTACCGGCAGGAATTTCGTGCGCATCCATACTGACGGCTATTTTCATTATCGCCTTGGTCTCACTCATAATCATGCTTTCATTAACAGGGCGCGTCTCCTGATCAACCAGAATAGCATTGAGCCGGTTTGCCAGACTTCTGGCCGTCTTAATCATATCGGTATAGACATCAACCGGACTGTTCACAGAAACCAGACGCATAAACAAGGTCAGGCCGCTGGTATGACTGTCCTGATCATCTTTTACTAATTCACCTGGCTTGAACATGTTCGCCATACTGAACAATACTTCTGCCTGATTATCTGCATTTATGCGAATACGCTCGTATATTTTCTCTTCGCTGTAGCGCAAGCCCAATTTCTCTGCTTCACGATGTATCGCCGCCATGGTAAAACCACTTTCACTACGGGCAATCAGGCTGATGATGAGTATCCTATCCACATCTTTTCTATAGCGGTCCAGCTCCAGCGCATGGGCAATCCCTTCATCAAAGTCCATGGAAAATATAACGGGCCTGTCTAACTCTTCAGCCACCTCGAGACTCATTTGAGAAAAACGATGCAGTTCAGACTCAGACACCGGACCAGCAGGGTCAGCCATTTGTATAGTCAGGCAGATGTCACGATATTCTGAACTTTGCTCTTCCTGTTCAAGATCGCGCCAAAGACCATTGGTGATATTGAATCCAAAAATTCTATTCGGCTTTTCCATCGTATATTCATGTTGACGATAGACGCCCAGTGCCTGATCCCGCGTGATGGGTTCTGCGCCTCGAATCAGGGCTACATATTCAATGGCCTTTTGCGGGCTCTGATCAACAACCTTCGTAGATGGCTGCAAGTCTAGCGTAAGACTCTCAGGCTTCCCTTTGTCGGCTTCCTCAATTACCAGAGGTGCCGGCTCTACTTTCTGGTTATTCTGAATGTTTATTTCATCGGCTTCCGCTATCCGGGGCTCTCTTTTCTCATTAGATAAAGGTTTAGGTGCTGTCAGCGGCCCCTGCCGGGGTTCAAATAGCGGGTCGACTTCGTCATCATTTTTACGTCCAAAACGATGCATTTTTTTAGGTAATTTATAACTCTGCTGCTGTGATCTGTGAAACGAGATAAAAGCGATGAAAACGATCACCAGCATACCGATAATAAATAAGGCTGTTCGTAATTCCATTTAACCGGCCACCAGCATTTCTGCGTCATGAAGATTAACACTGACTATCCGTGACACACCTGCTTCAGCCATGGTGACACCTATCAATGTTCCGGCCGATTCCATCGTCACCTTGCTGTGTGTAATAAAGATCAGCTGTGTGTGGTCCGCCATAGATTTCAGGGTCTCGCAGTAACGCGATACATTGGCTTCATCCAGCGGTGCATCAACCTCATCCAGCAGACAAAATGGCGCTGGATTGAGTTCGAATATCGAAAACAGCATCGCCACGGCGGTCAGTGCTTTTTCACCCCCTGACAACAAATGGATAGTGCTATTGCGCTTACCGGGAGGGCGCGCCATGACAGCCACACCTGCATCCAGCAGATCATCACCTGTCAGTTCCAGATAGGCATGGCCACCGCCGAACAGTTTCGGAAAGAAGCGCTGGAAGCCGTCATTGATTAAATCAAAGGTCTCTTTGAATCGCGTGCGCGTCTCACGGTCAATTTTACCCATCACGCCCTCCAGTGTCGACAGTGCTTCTGACAGATCAGCATGCTGTTTGTCAAGATAATCCTTGCGTTCGGACTGCTCCTCAAATTCCTCTATCGCCATCAGGTTAACAGCACCTAAACGAGCAATTTTTCGGGTAATAGTCTCTAGCTTTTCTTCCCATAGCGTGAAGTCAGCTTCTTCCGGCAGGCTGGCCAGTATCTCTTCAGCCACCAGCTCCAGTTCGTCAAGTTGTTCTTCCAGTGTCTGGCGGCGTACAAACTGTTCCTGGCGTTTCAATTTTTCCTGTTCTACCGCTTCACGTAAAGACGTGCAGGCGCGCTCCTCATTCTGGCGCTGCAGCGCCATTTCACGGGTTTCCTGGTCAAGTCCATTAGCCTGTTCCCGGAATTCTTTTAATATGACTTCGTGTTCAACTTTTTGCTGCAGCAGGCCAACCAGTTGCTCCTGCATCTCCCGCTCCGGCTTTTCACCATCTAGCAGTATACTGTTGAGATCATTTTCACGCTGTTTTAGCAGTTCAATCTGCTGCTGACCGCGTCGTACACTTTCCTGTAACGAACGCCGGCTTATTTCCCATTCCTGGCGGCTTAGCTGTAAATGGTGCAGGGATTCGTTAGTGCCACGCGCTTGCTGGCGCTCTTTATCCAGCGCAGCCTGTTGTGCTGTTCGAGCAGCCAGCAGCTGTTCGCGCTGGCGTTCAATCTCATCCGCATTACGGCTTGCATCGCGCAATAAGCCATCAGAAGTAGTCAGCTCTGACTGGGCATTGACGATCTGCTCATCAATCTCGCTCAGTTCATTGTCCACCTGTTCTAAACGCCTGCGGACCTGATCCAGCTGCGCCTCCAGGCGGTGCAGCTGGGCATTGTCCTTGTTATTTTTAGCTGTTTCGCGGTTTAATTGTTCCCGCTTATCACGCCTTAGCGCATCTTTGCCGGACAATTTTTTCTGCAGCACATTAAACCGGGCCGCCAGCTCTTCAATCAATGATTTCGATGTTTCCTGCTGCCCGGCCAGTTTTTCTATTTCGGCCTGACGTGCCATCACGCCGGCTTCGTTATCCTGTCCGCCGGCGAGTGACAACCAGTCATGGCCTACCAGCGTACCATCACGCGTAACTGTGACGGCCTCTTCCGGCAGTTCAGCGCGTAGTGCCACCGCTGCCTCAACATCACCTGCAATATAAATATTTGCCAGACGCGAATTCAGACCAACATCTGCTGCAGATATTCGTGACAGCAACAATCTCTTATCAGACGTGCTTCCGCTGGCATTTTGTTCAAAGAAGGTAGAACCCTTTCCGGCCAGTTCACCGAGTGCAACCAGCGGCAGCTTCTGACCATGCAGACAGACTGCTTTCAAGGCACTGCCCAGTACCCGGTCTACAGCATTTTCCCAGCCGGATTCTACCTGTATGGCATCTGCCAGTCGCTTGGTATTTAACAGGCCTTTTTGCTGCAGCCATTGCGGTAAAGACTGGTCCTTTCGACCCAGTGCGGCATCCTGCAGCTCACGCAGTGTTTCCAGCCGGGACGTATTATGCTGCTGGCTGACTTTTGCCTGATTGAGTTCACTGCTGGTTTTCTCTATCTGCTGGCGATTATCTGCAATTTCACTATCAAGCTGATCAATCGCCGTACTTAATTCAGTGCAGGCAGCCAGCCCTATATCAAGCTGCTGGCGCAGTTCTGTTGTATTATCCTGATTGATATTGGCGAAAAGTCGCTGTTTTTCTTCATCCAGGCGAGTACGCCGCTGTTGCAGGCGCTGCAAATTATCATTGATCTGCTTTATGCGAGCACCCTGCACTTCTTTTTCACGAGCTGGCTGGGCGGCACTGGTGGAAAACGATTCCCAGCGCTGTTGCCAGTCATGCATAGCAGTTTCCGCTGCGGCAAGGCTGGTTGTTGTTTTTTCACTTTTTTGCAGTAATTCTGCATGCATGGATGCTGAGGACTGTAACTTCTCGGTCAGGGTCTTTTCCTGCTCGCTGTCGTCGAGGTAATTTTTTTCTGCCTCATCTTTGCTGGCCGCTACCTGTGACTTCTCGTACAGTTTCTCCTGATAGGTGTCACGCGCATGCTTTATTGACTGCTCAAGCCGTGTCACCTCGGCACCCGTCTGATAGAAATCCCCCTGTGCCAGATTCAGCGATTCATTTATATCGTGCAGCTGCTGACGTTTTTTCTCTATGCCGGCCTCGGTTTCGCGCTGTTTTGCCAATTGCCCGTCCAGTTTGGTCTGACGTTTTCCAAGCTCGACTTCCTCACGCTCGATCTGATCAGTGAGCCCCTTCCAGCGCAAGGTCAGTACTTCACCCTGCAGCTGGCGTTCCTCATGCTTGTGCTCTTTGAAGCGCCGCGCTGCACTGGCCTGGCGTTTCAGGCGTGCCAACTGGATTTCCAGTTCCGAACGGATGTCATCCACACGCGAAAGGTTCTCCCGCGTATGACGGATACGATTCTCTGTTTCACGCCGGCGTTCTTTATAGAGCGAAATGCCGGCTGCCTCTTCAACGAAAACACGTAGATCTTCGGGCCGGGATTCAATAATCCGAGTCACCATGCCCTGTTCGATTATGGAATAGGCACGCGGCCCTAGACCGGTGCCAAGAAAAATGCCGGTGATGTCTTTTTTGCGACAGCGGGTACGATTCAGGAAATAGTCTGAGCGTCCGTCCCGGCTAAGTTCGCGACGGATAGATATCTCTGAATAGCGGGCATAATCACCTGGAGCCTTTTTGCCAATGGTATTATCAAAAACCAGTTCGACAAATGCCTTGCCGACCGGTTTTCGTGACTGAGAGCCACTGAAAATAACATCATGCATATTCTCGCCACGCAGATGTTTAGCAGAGGATTCGCCCATCACCCAGCGTACGGCATCGATAATATTTGATTTCCCACAGCCGTTCGGGCCGACAACACCGGTCAGGAGATGGGGAAATTCTACAGTTGTTGGATCGACGAAGGACTTGAAGCCTGCGAGTTTAATCTTCTTTAGACGCATTCCGTTCCATGTGTCATTGTAAATCGGCTAAAATTACAGCCTGTCATAGTAAATAATCGTTGGAAACCCATCAATGCCTACAAAGCCAAGTAAAGAACTCGACGTATTTGATAACCCCAATTCTGATCGTGATTATACCATCAGTATCCGTATGCCAGAATTTACCTGTCTGTGCCCGAAGACCGGTCAGCCGGATTTCGCCACACTCTACCTGGACTACATCCCGGATAAGCTCTGTGTCGAACTAAAGGCACTAAAACTGTATATCTGGTCCTATCGTGATGAAGGCGCCTTTCATGAAGCCGTTACCAACGCCATCCTGGATGACCTGGTAGCAGCCAGCTCACCGCGTTACCTGAGACTCTGTGCCCGCTTCTATGTGCGAGGTGGAATCTATACCACCGTCACCGCGCAATATTCTAAACCAGACTGGCACGGAACCATACCCTCAGAACCACAATTCAGCGGCTGATTTAAGGTTTTTTTCAGTTATGCATAGCTTCCTTGGTCTGGACATCGGCACCTCCGGTGTCCGAACAATGCTGATTAGTGATTCAGGCCGGATTCTCGCCTCCTCAAGCACTGCCCTGGCCGCCAGTTTTCGTGAAAACGAAAGACTTTGCCAGCAGCCTGAAAACTGGTGGCAGGCCGTGCTTGACTGCCTGCTGCAGTTATCCCGCCAACATGACCTGGCTGGAGTGCAGGCCATTTCTATCGATGGCACATCCTGCACGACCTTATTAACAGATGCCCAAAACAGGCCTATCAGCCCGGCATTAATGTATAATGATGTGAGACCAGCCGGACTGGTCAAAGAATTATGCAGAAATGCCCCTGCTGTCCCCGCCTGCAGTCGCACCAGCGCGCTGACCAAGGCGATCTGGCTATATCAGAACTACACACCCGCAGGT
The DNA here is from genome assembly GCA_034659075.1 of Pseudomonadota bacterium. Classification (GTDB taxonomy): domain Bacteria; phylum Pseudomonadota; class Gammaproteobacteria; order BMS3Bbin11; family BMS3Bbin11; genus BMS3Bbin11. The sequence goes on along the minus strand of JAYEGM010000188.1, from coordinate 10,601 downwards.
GAATACTTTATCCAGCAGCAGGCGGACTGGATACTATCTCAGTTTACCGGCCAACCGGGTAACAGCGACTGGAATAATGCCCTGAAACTGGGCTTTGACCCTGAAAACCTGAACTGGCCCGACTGGCTGGCAGAAATTGATCTGGGCAAGGGACGGTTTCCAAGTGTATTTCAACCCGGCAAGCCGGTTACAGATATATCAGCCAGTGTGGCCGGACATCTCGGCCTTCCTGAATCGACAAAACTGCATGCCGGTACCACAGACAGTATCGCCGCCTTCCTTGCCAGCGGTGCAGGACAGGCCGGAGATGCTGTTACCTCGTTGGGCTCTACACTGGTGCTAAAACTGTGCACACATAGGCCCATTACCTCAAGTACCTACGGTATATACAGTCATCGCCTCGATCAGCAGCGCTGGCTGGCAGGTGGCGCATCGAATTCAGGCGGAGCGGTACTGAAAGAAAATTTCACTGGAGACGAGTTGCTCAGCCTGTCAAAACAGATAAACCCTGAACGGAATACAGGACTAAATTACTATCCCCTGCCAGCAAAAGGTGAACGATTCCCCTTCCCTGACTCCGAAAAAATGCCTTTCATGGTGCCTGTACCCGACAACAGAGCAGAGTACCTGCAGGCCATATTTGAAGGTATCGCCCGCATTGAAAAACAGGGCTATGACCTATTGGAAGAACTGGGAGCCAGCAAGGTTCTATCTATAAGATCCAGCGGTGGTGGCGCTGCAAACCCCACCTGGACCAGGATAAGGCAACGGATAGTTAATCGGCCCTTCCTGCAGGCAACACAAGCAGAAGCCGCCTACGGCAGCGCACTTCTTGCTGCTGGAAAACTATAATAGTTGAACCGCAAAGGCGCTAAGAACGCAAAGAAGGAAGATAGTTGAGTGAATCACTAAATTGCGAGTTGTTCAGTTGAACAAGAGACGGCAAACAAGAGTTTTCTAGAAATATAAAATATTTTACCTTTGCGTCCTCTGCTTCTTTGCGGTTAAATCCTGTTTTCTAACGTCCTACCACGATAAATTTCATGACAGGCAATCTTTTTACCGGTGTCGGCTATTTTACTAAAGGCCTGGCGCTAATCTGGAAACCGGGCATACGCCCGTTCACGCTGTGGCCGATATTGATCACTCTGGTAGTCTTTATTACACTGGCCATAGTGGGTTTCGAATATTTTGAGCTGATGATGGAACGGTTCCTGCCATCCGGCGACAGCTGGTGGGCCAACGGTCTGCGCTACTTGCTCTGGCCATTATTGGCAATCAGCTTTCTACTTATCTGGTATTTCACCTTTACCGTTATTGCGAATCTAATCGGTGCACCGTTTAATGGTTTTCTGGCCGAGCGCGTTGAAGCCCATTTAAAAGGCAAAGACTATGAAGCCTTTGACAGTGGCAGCTTCATCAAGGAGATCATCCCGGCCCTGGTAAATGAGCTTGGTAAAATCAGCTATTTTCTGCTGTGGGCTATCCCGCTACTGATTCTGTTTGTGATCCCCGTGTTAAACCTGGCCGCCCCTTTTCTATGGGCATATTTTATGGCCTGGATGCTGTCACTGGAGTATGCTGATTACCCGATGGATAACCACGGCATTCGCTTCAAACAGGTTCGTGCCAGTCTGCGTCAACGAAGATTAACAAGTATGGGCTTCGGTGGCACTGCAACATTGTGTTCCTTCATCCCATTGTTAAATCTGCTTGTGATGCCTGCGGCTGTTTCCGGTGCGACACTTTACTGGGTAAAGGAGCTGGAAAATTCGCAGCACTGAAGATATGGCCGAAGGCTAAAAGACAAATAAGGGATCATGCTCGGTTCGGCATATAAATGAATATCTCCAGTACTTTTACTTCCTTCTTCCGCACCCCTTCTCTATTCCCTGCCTGAATTTATTGGCGGAAATGATGCACTCCCCGTGAGCAGGCTTATTTATCAGTATCACGTAACGGAAAGTCGGGATACTTGTTAAACGTCCCGTCATTTTCAATAACTGCTAACATGGTTCCTTTTTGATCAGTGAATACACAGACTGGATTTTGAGACAACGGATGTCTAATAAACTTAAGCCTCCAACCATGTATCTGCATTTTAAGGTATGTATGCCTTTGTTTTTTGTTCATATATTTCAGAAGCTTTTTGGGTATATGCAGGCTTTCCAGCAGCTCATCAGGTATCGGGGTTTTCCCGTTTCGTTTTTCTCCAAATTCCATAATTCAGCCTTTTTCCGTATCAACCAGGGAACCTCTGGTTAATTCTGGACGAAACAGGTTGCAGTATAAAATAGTCAGTTTTGAGGCGGAAATCGTACAATCGTTCAATGACATCATCTCTGCCTCAATCTTGTCGCCTACAGGTTCCTGCAGCACCCATTTTAGCCATGTACTACGGATAACAGGATAATGACAAGCTTTATTTTATCAATTGTCATACTCATACCTTACTTATGGGCAGCTCTATGTTTTTAGGAGCGGGAATTCATTGAAACACCCTTAAACGTTGAAACACCCTTAAACGTTGATCAACAACGAATATCCCAGACCAATCCCTGCGCAGGCAGCAATAACAGGCACAATTCCTGCCTTATATTTAAACAGGGCAACAAACGCCAGTGCGCCTATCACTGCAGAAAACCATTCAAATATACCATCAAAGCCTGCCGGCCAGAGCACATGGTAGGCAAAGAAAACGGCCAGGTTTAAAATTACGCCTACTACAGCAGCGGTTATACCGGTCAGTGGTGCGGTAAATTTTATGTCACCCCGGGTGCCTTCAACCACTGGCCCGCCGAGCAGGATGAAAAGAAAGGACGGCAGGAAGGTAAACAGTGTAGCGATACTGGCCCCGGCAACACCCGCCAGCGGCAACATTTCTGGCCCGAATATCTCCTTGCTCCAGCCGCCAACAAAGCCGACAAAAGCAACAACCATAATCAAGGGTCCGGGTGTCGTTTCACCCAGTGCCAGACCATCGATCATCTGCGTGCCGGTTAGCCAGGCATAATGCTCTACCCCACCCTGATAGACATAGGGCAACACCGCGTAGGCACCGCCAAAGGTTACCAGCGCCGCTTTAGTAAAGAACCAGCCCATTTGTGTGAGCGTGCCCTGCCAGCCATAAGTTGTATAAAGCATTAGCATGACTGCGAGCCAGATGAAAAGCCCGATAACGGCAAAAGCAATGGAGCGGCTCCACTTGAATTGCGCGTGTTCCGGCGGAGGTGTGCCGTCATCGATAATGGCGGGTCCGAAGCTGTTGACCGAACCGTCATGATGCCCACCAGCCTTGAATTTATCGGGTGCAAAATGGGCGCCGAAAAATCCGATAATACCTGCCATCAGCACGATGTAAGGGAAAGGAATGTCAAAAGCAAATATGGCGATAAAGGCCATAATTGCCAGGGCACGAAGTACATTGTTCTTCAATGCCCTGGAGCCTATGCGGTAGGCAGCGAATACAACGATGGCCGTTACAGCAGGTTTAATGCCGTACAGAATGCCTTCTACTACCGGGACATCTCCATACACCAGATAGACCCATGTCAGGCCGGACAATATAAAAAGTGACGGCAGAACAAATAATGTCCCCGCAGCAATACCACCCCAGACACCGTGCATCAGCCAGCCGATATAGGTGGCCAGCTGCTGCGCTTCTGGCCCAGGCAATACCATGGTGTAATTAAGTGCATGCAGAAAACGGTGTTCCGAGATCCACCTGCGCTTCTCTACCAGCTCCTGATGCATCATGCTTATCTGGCCAGCCGGACCGCCAAAACTGATAAAGCCCAATTTTAGCCAGTACAATAAAGCTTCCTTGAAAGACACGGGTTCCGGCCGTTCAATGACATCCTGTGCATTCGAAGACACTATTTTGTTATCCTGTATTTGAAATATCGAGAAGAAATAATGGCTGCATAGATACTCTGAAGGTCTGTGACATAAAAATCAACGAACCCTATAGAACAAGTCAGCACGTCCTGTTCAGGCTGCTCTATTCGTTTAAATCGTCTTCTGGTCGACCATATTTCTTAGCGGTAAATGTTAAGATGAACAGAGCCCCACTAAGTAAGACTATCGCACCTGAAATACTTAATAGTAAGTAGAGATGGAAAGGATCTGATACCTTTTGCACATCGATAACCAGGTGCCGTGAAAGTGCTGTAATTGCGATAAAAATTAAAAATTGCACCGGTAGCCTGTGTGTTTTGAAATAAATACCAATCATTGCTCCCAGTTCAAGGTAGATAAAAAGCAAAAGAATATCTTTCAGCGCGGCATAACCCTTGTCCATCATGTGCAGATACTCGTAAGCGGCTGACCAGACCACTGTTCCGCCTATCACAAACAATGCCAGGTAATGAAATACATCAACCATCGTATTCCCAATATTCTGTAATTTTTTCATATCACGTCAAAAGTAATTTAAATTTCCGGTGGGTTTTGAAAGCTTGCCGTTTTGTATTTAATATGATTATTCATGAGAGGGGCCCTTCAATCAACAGAAAAGTAGATATCTGTGTAATAAGCCCTCGCCCTGCTTTTGCTGTTATCGGTGTCTGTCATGATTGCAATGGCATCAATCGTGTTGATCTCTTCACCGAAGACTTTCTTCAGGTCCTCATAAACATTGCGTTTTTCCATGTGCCATTTTTTTGTTGTATCGTCTGCTGATCTTATGGCGAACATCTTAACTGATTTACCGGCAAAGGCGTTATCCCATACTGATCCCTTAGCCGCTGCGTTGGCCCAGACATAGCTTACTGCTATTGTTTTCCAGAACTGCCAGCCGCCGCCAATAATGAGATAGACACGTGCCGCATAATCATCGCCGGATTTTGTTGTTTCATCACCACTGTCAATTCTGTTTTCGATTCGCCAGCACCAGTTCAAGTAAGGCATTTCTTTCAGATTGATATGCTGTGTTTTATATAGCCCCGATGCGCTTGACTGACTATCTGCCTGCAATACTTTCATGCCTTTAAGCTCAATCACCTGGTAGGATGTATTGCTCTTGAAACTCTTCTCCTCCCAGCCTGCCAGGCCTGTTTCATTAAACGAAGAGATAGTCTGGCGTTCAGATGACCCTGCGAGTGTACTTGCTGAGTAGAGGCATGAGAAAAGAACCATCAGACATAATGTGCTTTTACCCAATACTTTCTACCATGCTGCGGCGCTCGCCTGCTTCCAGAGAGTCTGCCACATGGGAGGAATCTCGGAATCGGTCAGCAAGCAGTCGCAACTAATAGAGGGGTAAAGTTCGCTGTAGTTTTTAACAATCGTACCGCTGACACGGCGGTTGATATGCTGGGGTTCAAGCTGGTCAAGTGACTCAAGCCCAGCTACTGCAATCAGTTCGACTAGATGTTCTATCATAGCAGCATGATAATTGGCTACCCGCTTTGACTTCTGTTTTATATCCAGCGCCTTGAAACGTGCCGGGTTTTGTGTGGCTACACCAGTGGGGCAACGGTCCGTGTTACAGCTGCGCGACTGAACACATCCCAGTGCAAGCATCATTGCACGCGCAGAGTTGATAGTATCTGCACCGAGTGCCATCAAACGTAACATATGGAAAGCGGATAGCGCCTTGCCGGAAGCAATAATCCTAATATGTTCACGCAAACCTGAACCTATCAGTGCATTGTTTACAAAAATTAAAGCATCACGTAACGGCATACCGACAGAATTCGTCAATTCAATTGGCGCAGCACCCGTTCCCCCTTCTCCACCATCAACGGTAATAAAATCAGGTGTAATGCCTGTCTCCACCATTGCTTTCACAATTGCTAGAAACTCTACAGTATTACCGATGCAAAGTTTGAAACCGACAGGCTTCCTGCCAGATAATTCACGTAATTTCTCAACAAACCCAAGCAGGCCAACAGGATTATCGAACGCACTATGGGCAGGTGGTGAGACAACATCCTGCCCCATTGGCACATGTCTGATATCTGCAATTTCCTGGGTCACCTTTGCTGCAGGCAGTATTCCACCGTGGCCGGGTTTTGCTCCCTGAGAAAGCTTGATTTCAATCATCTTTACCACATCATAGGCGGCCTTATCAGAAAATTTATCCGCATCAAAATACCCATGCTCATTGCGGCACCCGAAATAGCCCGTACCTATCTGCCAGACCAGGTCTGCACCGCCAGAAAGGTGATAGGGGCTTATTCCACCTTCACCGGTGTTATGAGAGAAAGCCCCCTGTTTTGCCGCTATATTCAGGGCTGATATCGCATTCTTGCTCAAAGCACCAAAGCTCATCGCTGAAATATTGAGTGGCGATGCTGCATAGGGGTGTTTGCATTGCGGGCCACCAAATATAATTCTCGGGTGATGGTTTGCTACTGCTTTAGGGTTAAGTGAGTGATTAACCCATTCATAGCCGCTGCGATAGACATCAAACTGGGTACCAAACGGGCGGGTATCGTTGTGCCCCTTGGCACGTTGATAAACCAGCGAACGAAACTCTCTATTGATGGGTGTGCCATTGATATCGGATTCAACAAAATATTGCTGTATCTCGGGACGGATGCTTTCAAAGATATAGCGCCCATGTCCGATGACCGGGTACAACCTGAGCAGCGTATGCTTTTTCTGAATGATGTCATAGATGCCCAGCAGAATTAGCGGTATTACGACAATAAATGACCAGTAGACTGGAGACCAGAACTGTCCGATACCAATAATTATCAGAGAAACAACAATTGATATCGCAACGAAGCCCTGCTTGACAGTCATGTCTGAATCCCCTCCGGCATAGTGTTCTTAGCTATTGCCTATGTTGACCTCAAATTCAACAGACAAGTTCCCGACTAACTATCCAGATTAGAAACACGATTCTTTGATGCAAACAATCAGCCCTGACTCTAAATGGGGAAAAAGCATTCAGGGCTGATGAGAAATTTTCAGGGTGGGAAAGCTAACACACTTATCCGGCAGTCGATCTGCCGGACAGTTGCCCGGTTCAGAGCAATGCTACTATGTATTTATTCTGCATAGTTATGCGTATTGCGGCCCAAAACCCATGCCCCACAGAATAACCGTAGTTGCCATAACACCAACCATTGTGACCAGCCCTACAGTCAATACACCACTGGCAAGAATAAACCCTTTCTCAGGTTCAATTTCCAGAACAATAGGAATACCCGTATACATCAGGTAAACGGTGTAACCCATTGCGGCCATCCCAACCAGCATAATCAACCAGGGAACAGGGTACAGAGCAATAATCCCGCTGATGAAAAGAGGCGTAACCATCTGTGTGGCGATAAGAACAGACTTATCAAGTGTGACCTTGGTTTCAAAAGTGTCTGCCATCCATTCAATGGCCCGTCCCATGATATAAATAGCCAGCAAAGAGAAAAGATAAAAACCAATCGCCATTGGCAGCGTACTGGCCGGGGTCAAACGAAATGTATTTGCTCCGATACTCCAGCCAACCTGGGTAGCTCCAATGTAGGCACATACCGGCGGAATGGCTGCAAGTAATAAGATATGCTTAACATAGCACTCTAACAGGGTACATTTTGCATCACGAACAACTTCCCATTCTTTTTTGGGATTGGTAAACACACCGATTAGATGCTTTAACATATTTCTTTTCTCCTTTGGGCTTTTACAACTGCTCTATTTTATTTATACAGTACATTTACTGGGGTAATTTATATAAAGCACGCGAAAAATGCAAAGACCTGTGAAAAAAACTTATACAGTTGTTATTCCTCCTTATTCCCCTCAATAGTTGCAGACAGCACATAGTCTTCCACTTTACTGTCCGGCACCCAGTCGCGAATAAATTCCCGTGACTCATCTTTGGGATTGATGATTATGTTAGTAAAACCAGCCAGTTTCATGATTCCTGCAAGGCGATCAATGGTCTCAGCTCCACCTACGCAGGCAGTATGCAGGTAGGGATCATTGCGCATAGATTCAGGCAATTCCGTGGTCGCCACCACATCGGAGATCGCCAGGCGGCCACCGATTTTTAAAACGCGGAACATTTCTTTAAACACCTGTGCCTTATCAGGCGACAAATTGATCACGCAGTTAGAGATAATGACATCGACACTGTTGTCGGCTACAGGCAAGTGTTCGATCTCGCCAAGTCGGAATTCGACCTGTGAAAATCCCGCCTCTGCTGCATTCGTTCTTGCCTTGCTTATCATTGTCGGTGTCATATCTACACCGATAACATGGCCGGTTTCAGCAACCTCATTGGCCGCAAGAAATGCATCAAAACCCCCGCCGCTGCCCAGATCCAGTACCGTTTCACCTGCTTTAAGGCTGGCGATTGCACGCGGGTTGCCACATCCCAGCCCCATGTCCGCACCCTCTGGCACGGCATCCCGATCATCCTGCGAATAACCCAGCCGGGACGAAATGATGGCATTAATCTGTTCGTCATCAGACACGCCGCAGCAGGAACTGACTTCTCCACAACAACTACCATCGGTATCTGCATCGGCTACCTCTGCGTAGGCTTTTCTCACTGTCTGGCGCAGGACATCTGCTTTAAGCTGGCTCAAATTTCTCTCCGGATTAATAGTTAGAGTAATAGTTAATAGAGGCACCCATTTAACCACATCATAGCGCTAGTACATGTCTGTTTGTAGCTGCCAGCGTTGAAAATCTGCTATCCGGTCCACATCCCACAGGGTTTGCAATTCTTCAAGCCGCGCTCCTCCGGCCATGATCTTGCGCCGGCTCTGCTCAAGCACATGAGCTGTGCCCCAGGCAATGTCACTGAACCAGTCCTTGTCAGGCTGCCGTGCCCCTATCAATACGTATCCACCATCTTCCGCTGGTCCCAAAACGGCGTCCTGCCCACGCAGCAGTGCAGTGAGTGCATTGGCCAGATAATCAACACCCATGGCAGGGCAATCAGTCCCTATAAGGATGCAGTAGTGGCTGTTCAGTAGAGATTGTTCCAGAGCATGATACATACGCTCACCCAGATCGCTGCCCTGCTGCGGCCTGACGACAATGTCGTATTGGCTGGCTAGTGTCTGAATAAGCGGGTGATCAGGATTACCGGATACATGCAATTCGACACTGGCGAGCCCATTTTTACACACCATATCCAGCGTGTACTCAAGCATTTCCTCATGAAAACGCAGTGCGGCTTGATCACCAATTGCACTTGCCAGCCGAGTCTTCACTTTTCCTTTTACGGGGGCTTTTGCAAAAACAATGATTTTTGCTGATGGGTATTTGTAATCCTCATCAGTCATGGCTTTGATCAATCATAGTGCAATGCCAGCTTGTCGGCAGACACACCTAAATAATAGGCCACTCGAAGTCGCCACATCAAAAGAATAGTACGAATGATACCGTGTTGCTCCCACCTTCGGCTTGAAGTCTTCAGCTTTTCACGCAGGCAGACCGGGGCCTGATATCTCTTAAGCTCTTTGCATAGGGCGATGTCTTCCATTAGCTGCTGGTCAGGGTAGCCACCGGCTTTATCAAATAATTTTCGACTGATGAATATACCCTGATCACCGGTAGCTATACCCGTCAGGCGCGAGCGCAGGTTCATCATCCTTTCCACTAGCCGCAACAGCCTTTTCCGGCCGCTTAAACGTACATCGAAGCGACCCCAGGTGTGGGTGCCTGTTGTGACTGCTCTGATAATTAGCTCATCAGCCTGTTCAGGTAATTCACTATCAGCATGCAGAAACCACAACACTTCACCAGTCGCTACTTTTGCACCGGCATTCATTTGATGGGAACGTCCAGCAGATGTCTGTAACAGAGTATCGGCCAGTGGCTTTACGATTGACACCGTATCATCCTCACTGCCGCCATCCACTACAATCACCTCATGACCACGGTCCCGATACGGCTGCAAGGCGCACAATAAGCAGACTATATTCTCAGCCTCATTGCGCACAGGAATTATGATGGATATTTTCATCTTTATATATTTTTTTAACTGTTAACAAGCTCCTACAAAAAACATTTTAAAGCGCCCCGCTGCAACTACATCCCTGGCCTGCTGTACAACCGTAACAATGCTCGCCAATGACAATGGGGTTATCCATCAGGCCATCAACGCTTATCTGATTTATATGTGTCTTTATATGGCCTTGAACAAGCATTGGAAGTTCCAGCATCTGGTTAAAATCACAATCATAAACAACCCCCTGCCAGTCTACGCTGATTAACGACCGGCACATAACACTCTTCAGATTAGATGCCTCGTAGCTATCTTTAAGCAACTGCATATAGTCATCGAACTGCCCTTTTGACATCAACATGCTGCCAAAGCGTTTAATGGGCATGTTGACTAAAACAAAAAGATTATTAAATTCGACACCTTCCCGCTGCTGCAATTCACGTTTGTAATCAGCTTCCAGTGCCTCCTGTGCAGGCGGCAGTGATGGCCCCAGCGGGTTATACATCAGGTTCAGCATTAAACCTGTACCGGCTTTGCCATAGCCAAGCGCATTGAGTTTTAGTAAGCCTTTTATACTGGACCGGTAAACACCCTTGCCACGCTGACCGTCAACATTATCCTCAAGATAGCAGGGCATGGATGCAACCACTTCAACCTGCTGTGCAGCAAGAAAACCTGCAAGATCTTCCTCTCC
>JAYEGM010000187.1:0-2379 GCA_034659075.1 Pseudomonadota bacterium | reverse complement strand
CTGGGTGGCAACAAAAAAGGGTAATAAAAAAAAAGAGAAAATCAGGAGCTTGGGCATTATTATATCCTTGCAGGAAGGTTTACCGGTATTACACTACCATCATCCCTGCAACGCAAGGTAGAAAGCAGTTTTAGGTATTACGATTTATGTTTTACGTAAAACGTCACTGCTGTCCGATAAAGAACACAAGACTGAATGTAGTGTGTTGATTTAGCTTGCTCTATGGACAATCAGAAACTTAAGAGATATGAAAAACAATCATAGAATCCGTCATTCCGGTACCGGATCAAGTCCGGCATGACGATAAAAGTTTATGGGACAGCAGTGGTAAAACGTAATACGTAAAGCGTAAAACCTATAAGTTTAGCTGCAGCTCTGCTTCTTCTTCTGTGGGTTCAAAGCGACGGTGCTCGTAGTAGCAGAATATCGCATCAACTACTTCATCCGGGTCATTTATGATCTGAATCAGATCAAGATCAGTTTCCGAGATGGTTCCTGCCTTGACCAGGGTATTGCGAAACCAGTCCAGGAGTCCGGACCAGAAGCTGGCGTCAACCAGAATTATCGGGATTTGACGTGATTTTCCGGTTTGGATCAGGGTCAGGATCTCGACGAATTCATCCAGTGTACCGAAGCCGCCAGGCATGACGACATAGGCCGTGGCAAATTTTACGAACATGACCTTGCGCGAGAAAAAGTGGCGGAAGGTCAGAGCTATGTCCTGGTGAGGATTGGGATTCTGCTCATGGGGTAGTTCGATATTTAGACCGATGCTCGGTGATTTGCCTTCAAATGCACCTTTGTTTGCTGCTTCCATAATGCCCGGACCACCACCACTGATAACCGAGAAACCTGCATTGGACAGTTTCAGTGCTATTTCTTCAGTTAACTGACTGGACGGATGATCAGGATCGAAACGGGCGGAGCCAAAAATACTGACCGCGGGATGTATTTCTGCCAGTCTTTCATAGCCTTCGACAAACTCGGCCATGATCTGAAACACCTTCCATGACTGGCGAGAAAGTTTACGGGTTGAGATGGATGGTAGCGGTGATTTCAATGGGCTTTTATTTGTTTTAGTCATGTTTCATATTTAGCATGATGCAGGGCGTAAAGAAAATATTTTCACAATTCGGGGAAGGACCCGAACCCTCACGATGAAAAAGGCATTGTGATTGAATTGTTTTTCAGGAGAATCGCAGGAGGGGTGTTCTACTGCAAACAATATTGAAACAGGGTGACAATTTAACAATGAACTCAGGAATCACATATACTTCCGTAAATCGTAAATCGTAAATCGTAAATCGTAAATCGTAAATCAATGTCTAAAGCTCCTATAATCCTGGTCGACGGATCTTCCTACCTCTACCGCGCCTTCCACGCCATGCCCGGCCTGAATAATTCCGAAGGCCAGCCTACCGGTGCTATCTACGGCGTCATTAACATGACGCGCAGTCTGCTGAAGCAGTATCAGCCTGAATATATCGCCATGGTTTTTGATGCCAAAGGTAAAACATTTCGAAATGACCTGTACGAAGAGTACAAGGCCAACCGACCACCGATGCCGGATGAGATGCGTAGCCAGGTGCCATTCCTGTATGAAATTGTTGAGGCAATGGGGCTGCCCCTGCTAGTGATTGACGGTGTCGAAGCCGATGATGTTATTGGCACACTGGCAGCACAGGCAGTTGAGAATTCAGTAGATGTACTGATATCGACTGGCGACAAGGATATGGCGCAGCTGGTCAATCAGCATGTCACTCTGGTTAATACCATGGATAACCGGGTGACGGATATTGACGGTGTCAAGGCACGCTTTGGTGTGCCTGCAGACAAGTTTATCGATTACCTGACCCTGGTAGGTGATACCGCAGATAATATTCCCGGGGTGCCCAAGGTCGGGCCGAAGACGGCAGTAAAGCTGCTGGATGAATTTGGTGATCTCGATAGCCTGATGCTGCGTGCCGGAGAAGTGAAAGGAAAACTGGGTGAAAATTTACGTGATTCACTGGAGTTTCTGCCGCTGTCCCGGGACCTGGTCAGCATCCGCTGCCAGCTGGACCTGCCGCTTAAGCTGGACCAGTTAAAGATTAAAAAAGCGGATGTATCGCGCCTTAAGGACCTCTATGCGCGGCTGCAGTTCAAGGCCTGGTTGACAGAACTGGGCGGGGTTGATGATACGCTAAGTGCAGAGTCAGATTACGAAACTGTACTGGAGCAATCTGCACTGGATGGCTGGCTGGAGAAAATACGGCAAAAAGGCATCTTTGCCTTTGATACAGAGACCACGAGCCTGGACGCCATGCAGGCAGAAATTGTCGGCCTGTCTTTTGCCATCGACCCGGGTAAGGCAGCCTATGTTCCACTGGCACATGATTA
>JAYEGM010000186.1:0-2383 GCA_034659075.1 Pseudomonadota bacterium | reverse complement strand
CAGCTTAAGGTTACCAGTGATTCCTGAAGGGGGCCTGTGTGCTCAAGGTGTATAGCAATAAGGTAGTCTGATACAGGGCAATTCATATCTAGAAAGCCATTAATGAAGGTAGCCATCGGGGAAATGAAAGATGTGTTGTGGCTGCAGGCTAATAACATGAAAAACAGAAAATTGTTAAACTAAAGTACAAATATTTGTCTACACTACGCTTTCTGTGTTCTTAAACTATATTCACTATTTGCTATACAAAACCATAGCTCCGCCATTTTCTATACAGTCAGTACTCGCCTATTTGCCCTCCAATCTGAATCATATGGACAGGGCAGGAACCTCATCTGAGCATATTACGTCCCAATTTGACAATAGTTTCCAATAGGGATTCCAGGTGCTCAGCACTTGTAGTGTAGCTGCGTATGCAAACGCGTAATACAGGTTGCTTATTCACATTGGTGTGTGAAAGCAGAAAGGAGCCGGCAGAAGAAAGCTTATCTATGATAGCAATATTTATCCGGTCAATCTCTTCGGGTGACAGGATAGAGTCGGTAGAAACGTATCGGAAGCATAGGATGGATAGCTGGGGAGATACAAGTAACTGCAGCTCTGAATGGGCTGTGACAAGTGCTGCTAGATAATTTGCACATTCCACGTTATATTCCAGGTTTGCCGCCAGCGTTTTCCTGCCATAGTGCATTAGTGCGATATACGCAGGCAAAGCCCGAAACCGGCGTGAGAGTTCCACTGATAGATCAAAGGAGGTGTAATGTTCGTTGCTGTTATCATCTGGGAGATTGATGTAATCTGATGAGCTTGACCAGAATTTTCGTGCCAGCGCGGGATCTCGATATATGAGAACACTACCAGCCAGTGCCAGATAGCACCATTTATGCAAGTCGATAATGATGCTGTCCGCATGTTCGATGCCCTTAAGGCGCGGCGCCAGTGCCGGAGAAATCAAAGCCCCCCCACCATAGGCAGCATCCACGTGCAGCCATACACCGTGTTTCCGGCATAAGGTTGCAATGTCGTCCAGCGGATCAATCGCGCCAGTAGCCGTTGTCCCTGCAGTGGCTATAACACAGGCGGTGACCCTGTCTTTCCGCCTTGATATTTCATCCAGGGTTTCCTCTAGCTTGTCGGTACGCATACAAAATTTGTCATCAGCAGGGATACGACAGATACCCTGGTTTCCTATCCCCAGTGTTCTGGCCGCCCGGTCTACCGAAAAATGAGCTGTATCACAGGCCACAAAAATCGCCTGAGTTGCACCCGAAATCCCGTTTTCAATGGCAGTCCATTGCAGGGAGTGATGTAAGGCCACAGTCAGTGCCGACAGGTTGGCTAGCGATCCTCCGGAAACGATCAGCCCACCACTGGCTTCAGGCATGCCAGCCAGACGGCAAAAATATTCCAGCAACATGTTTTCTATCCGGGTGGCCAACGGTGACGCATGAAACCCAACGACATTCTGGTTCAACGCTGCTACCAGTGCGTGGGCGAAGGGGTCTGTGGGCAGCCCCGGTGCGCCAATATGGCTAAAAAGGCCCGGGTGTGCGCTCTTTCGAGCTCCGATCGCCATGCCGTGGCGAAAAAGGTCGATCAGTCCTGGCAGTGCCTGCCCCCCGGCTGAAAAATTCCGGGGGAGTACTTTTCTCAATTCTTCATCAAGACAGTTTCCTGCTATAGGATCCTGGTCAAGTTGCGCTGAGAGTTCGTCGAGGATATCCCAGGGTACATCGCCAATTGGAATGCTGATCCGGTGCTCAGGAATAGGCTTTTGAGGACGCTTTATATCAACCACACTGAACAAGTACAGGGAGTTGGTGGTGCCACGAGATGATTGAAACCTAAGGTATCTTCGTTGCACAGCAAAATGGTATCGTCGCTTACATCTATGATTCGGACCAGCGATGGAATATAGTGTGCTGCCACTCCAGGCCTGCGTCGGGAGGACTGATTACTGCCCGATCTGTGCAACACGCGCTCATTAAACATCATGAACTGCCCCGCTTTCAACACGATTGGCGTAACTCCACTTCCTGAGTTCTCTTCTGCCACGTTTCATTTTCCTTTATTAAAAATCGTAAACCGCATTGGCAAAGCCTAGCTTTATTTGTTCCGACATCAATTGTAGGGTGGCTGGCCCTACCGCCGGGGTCTTGTTCATATCAAACAGCACGATCTCTTCATCCACCACGGTATAATCAAACCGGCCGAACTCAAAGCCAGTAAGCTTTCTGATCTCTCTCAGTGATTCAGGAACAGTATCAAGCAGCCCTCGGGAGGTCGAGTTGACAAATTTGATAATAGGGTCGGGCGAGATATACCATGCTCCGATTTCTTGATCACCAAAAAATAGATAGGTACGCAACTTATATTCCCCGGT
>JAYEGM010000185.1:0-2392 GCA_034659075.1 Pseudomonadota bacterium | reverse complement strand
AATAGAGAGATCTTTGTCATGTTGTTTTTTGAGTTTGGCAAGCCGGCTGTGCAACTGTGCTTTACCGACGGTCGTTGAAGAAGCCTGGCCAGTATCCCTGATTTTATAGATGTCCTTATTTCCTTCTTTTGTATAGAACACCTCTACAACATATTTGCCTTTTGAGGTTCTGGCAGGCTTGATCAGCTTGTTGTACTTCACCTGCAGGCTGCTATATTCACCACGCATGCTGGCCAGTTCCTGATCAGCACTGGTGGCCTGTAAGGTGATAGCAGCGAGTTTGTTTTCGGTCAGCTTCTGTGCTTCTTTGCTGCTGGCCAGCTCGGATGTTAATACCGTTTGCTGTTGAATAAGTTCATTCAGCTGGGCTTCAATGCGCTCCAGTATTTGTGATTTGTCTGCAAGCTGCTGATCAACATTGTCTTTTTCAAGTTTTACGGCATCATGGGTTTTCTGCAGGGCAGAATAAAGACCGCTTAAGGATTGTACTTCCTTGTGGCTCGCTGTTAGCCGGGTTTCCATTGCTTTGCGCTGGTCATTGGCAAGAATGATCATCATGCGCAGTCGCGCCAGTTCTTCTTCAGCATCTGACAGGCGGTGAGTAACAACATTTTTTTCCTGCGAAGTCGACTCAGCCAGCTCGGTAGCCTTCTGTTTTTCCAGCAAAGCAGACTTCATGTTATTGGTGACTTCTATATTTTGCAGCATGACAACGACCATGCCCATCAGGAAGATCATTACGACAACAGTCATGATGTCGGTAAAGCTGGGCCAGAAGCCTTCGTCTTCAGTGCGACGGCGATTAAGCCTGAGATCTACAAAGCCGCTCATTTTGAAGGATCGTTTAGTTTTGGTAGACGGAAACCATCACGCAGCAATATTTCCAGCCTGTCCATATGGTGGTTAATGCTGCCATTGCTCTGCTGGGAGATTTTAATGACATTTGCCAGTTGCATGGCTGCGTGGCTGTTTTCTTCCTGTGTGTTCTTCATTTCGGCAATCAATGATTGCAACTGCTGAAGAATGGTATCTGTATTGCGTAAAACATCTGATTCCGTCACATTGCGACTGTCGAGCAGGCTTATAGTAATTTCTTCGATCTGGCTTAGAATATTTGTCTGGATATCGGTCAGCTTGCTATAGAAAAAATGAAAAAATACATAGCAGAAAATAGCCGTCATGGTGGTCGATAAGGCAGTAGACATACCATGGATAACCGTCGTCATGCCCGTGATGCTGCCGCCGCTGGAAATCATCTCATTCGCCCCGACCAGTGAAATTGATAGTGAAATAATGGTGCCGAAAACACCTGCCAGAATGAGTATATTATTAATAAAATGGGGGTAGCTGGTTCTCAGGCTTTGCTGGGCAATCAAGGTCGCCGCCAGCGCATTCTGGTCGACGCTGGTGCCCGCTGTCTGCAGTTCTCTGACGTGCTGGAATCTTTTGCCAACGATGCTGCTGCCGGGGATGCCTTCATCCAGCTCATCAATATTGCGCGTCAGGTTCTTACGGAACCGTTTTAAAGCCGCCTCTTCCCGTGAATAAAAGCCGTAGCCCTGAATGATTCGTATCAGTCCGGTAAAGAAAAGAATGAGGATGAAGCCATTAATGATGGGGCCGGCCAGGGTTTCCTGATTTTCAATATAGAATTCGTGCAGAAAATCATAGTTTAGAAATACCAGAAACAGCACGACGGCAATTCCGGCCAGTAATTGTACCAGTGCAACTTTGCAGGTTTGCATGTAAAAGCTCCAGAAATGGACAGACCCGGCAGGCCTGTAATATAGTTGTTTAGGGAATCTCTGATTTATTCGTCATTGCGAGGAGCGTAGTGACGTGGCAATCTCTAAGTGATTGATTATATTACATGAGATTGCCGCGCTTCAGCGCTCGTGACCGTAGGAAATACCCGAAGGGTGCAATGACGGGCTTCATTGAATTAATCAGAGTCTCCTTTGTTGTTAAGCGCGCCCTTTATGGCTTCAATGACCTTGTTCTCGATCTCGCTGGCGATAGCTTCTGCCTTGCTGCCCCTGGCAACAGCGGATGGACGAACAAATAAAATGGTAGATCGCCCTTCTTTTTCAGTCAGCGTGATGTGCAGCGGGCACAGCGCCAGCATATCCGGGTCGACGTTTCCGACCTGATTGGCATACCAGCCATTGCAGAATACCATGCTGCGAATTTGTGTCAGCTGATTACGATTATATTCACTGCCCCAGCGTTCACTGAAGCCAGCAATACTTTTTCCTATGTCGGGTTCAAAGACAACGTAAAAGTTTGCCTCTTCAAGGCTTTTGTATATAGGTCCGTAGATGGCATCGACAGGTTTATTCACCTTGTGCACCCAGACCGAATCGCTGGCGTTAGCGTTGACAGAGAAAAAAAC
>JAYEGM010000184.1:0-9904 GCA_034659075.1 Pseudomonadota bacterium | reverse complement strand
GATACCCACCTGCACGCCCAGCGGGGCGGCGAAGCGCCCTGTGCCGACGCCGATGGCCAGGCCCAGGCCGTGCCAGGGTAGCAGGGCGCGGACGGCCAACAGCTCTGATCGGTAGGCCGCCGCGTGGCGCACGAACCAGTCATCGTAGCGGCGGTGATGAGCCTCGAAGGGCGCGGTCCTCGGCATGGTTAGAGTAGCTCCCGCAGAGCCTGAACGACGCGCGTGTTATCATCGGGCAGCGCGGTGGTGATCCGCATGAAGCCGGGACCGAGCTTTGGATCACCTAGCGGCTTGATGAAAATCCCCCGTTCCTGGAGGCTGGCGGCCAGCTCGACCGCGTCGTGAGGCGCAAAGTCGGCGAGGAAGAAGTAGGTCTCTGTCGGGTAAGTGCGCACCCCGAGTGCACGAAGATCCACCGCCAGCTGTTCCGTCCAGGCGTGAAGCTTAACCACTCGCTCACCTATCTTGTCTTCATGTTGCAATGTGACGAGTGCCGCAGCCTGGCTGGGCCGCGCCAACGGATAGGCATCATTATGGGTATTTAGTTCGTCAGCCAATGCTTCGGGAAGGATGGCATAACCGACGCGGAAACCCGCCAGGCTATGAGCCTTCGACAGCGTGCGGGTGACGAGAAGGTTTGGGTACTCCGGCACTAAATGGGCGACGGATTGACCCGCGAGACCGATGAATGCCTCGTCCACCAGGAATCGTGTGTTTGGGTAGCGCTGCAGAAGAATGGGCAACGGTGTCATATCAAAAATGCCGCCGTTGGGATTGTTAGGATTGACGATCACGGCGAGCGTGGTGCCATCCGGTATTTCCAGACCCGCCAGGTCAAAGACAAAGTCCTTTTCCGGGAGCAGCCGGGTCTCGGTGTATCGCTCGGCGATCTCGGGAAAGAGGGGATAGGTGGGTGTGAGCAAATGCACGCGTTGGCCCAGCCGGTCGAAAAGCTGCCGCAGGATCAGCTCAGACCCCGCATTGATGTGGATCAGCCGCTCCGGGACGCCGATACTATCGGCGATGAACCGGCGCAACGGTTCCGAGAAAGGCTCCGTGTAGTAATTGCTCCGCGGCACCTCGGCCTGCGCGGCGGCAATCGCCTCTTCGATCGGAGGCAAGGGGTTCTCGCACAGTAGTAGTTTGATGCCTTCAAACGTTGCGCCACCTTTTTCCAGTATTGATGTCATAATGTCACGCCTCCTTCTATCGTGCCCTTGTCTATGCTCCCTCTGGCTGGAAGGCCTAAATACGCAGTCATCGTATTAGCGGTAGTGATACTTCGGTGTGATCTCGGTCAGCATTTGACTGGCATTACTTTCGAATATTTATAACCAACGGTAACATCCATATAGCCGGAAAGTTGCTTATCCAACTCGAAATCGCCGGTATCCACCCTCAGGCAATCGAGTTTGCTGAGCTTATCCCTGGCTCCTACTACTATAATATTTTCTCTGCCGACCTGGCTTATTACTTCCGGGGTAAACTGCTTGCTCCCTCTGCCAAAGATGAAACCGTTGCCACCTATGGGCGTTACTATAATTTTACTTTTTTCATAGTGTTTGAATAGTTTAAGTATGCCCTGTTCGTTCAGGTCCAATCCCACAAGTTTCTTATTAAAAACTGCATCTACCCCCAGCAGTGTTTTTTGAACACCAAGCTCATCAGCGATGGCTTTCAAAGTTGTTCCCGGGCCAAGTAGATATAATGCTTCGGTGTTCATTCCTTCAACAATGAATGCAGCAATTTCCTTTTTGGTTTCTGCGGCAGATCTACCAACAGCGGAAGCCTCCTTGCCGCCCTGTAATAAGCTTTTTACATCAGGTACCATTAGATACCCATAAAGTCGTGAATCTAACCTGCCTTCCCTAAAGGCACCTTCATCAATGTCGAGAACCTCCTCCTCAGCTACACCGGCACCCTCAATAAAGGCATCAATCATTTCGGCGGCAGCTCTGGTGCTGAACGCAAAGACCGAACTAAATACCTTGACTCCGGCCGGTACGGCGACAACAGGTATGTTAAGACCGACCGCATCGTAGACATCTCTTGCCGTGCCATCGCCTCCGACAAGGATCAACAGATCCATACCTCTGGCTAGCATATCGGTTGCAATTCTCCTGGTGTCTTTGCCTGAAGTATCTTTTCCAGCGCTTCCAACCACGGTGAAAGAGGTGCCGAAATCCTTTACATATTCTTCACCCATCTTGCCAGGTGCCACGAATAGCTCAATGTCGTCTTTACTTCTGATATGGGACAAAAACTCCATGGCCCTCGCCGGTGTAACAGGTTTGGCGCCCAGTTGCAGGGCTTTTTGGTATATCTCCCCGTCTGTCCCTTTCAGACCTACGCTGCCGCCCATTCCTGCGACTGGGTTTACAAGAAAACCTATCCTTTTCTTCATCTCTAATAACTTCTTTAGATTGTTAGCTGTCTGCACAAGAGCCCAATGAGGCAATAAAGCGTTGAGGTGGCATCGGGCCTCGATCCTTTCCGCCCATCTGTTCGGGAACATCAATGGTAAGCGTATGCCTCCCAACCTGCGTTTTGAACAACATTTCACCTTTGTATCTTGTCGTGATGGTGGTCATCTAGTCTCCTCCCATTGTTGCAGTTAGCCAATCAGGACCACGCATCCCGGTGAACACCCCCGTCCGTTTATAGGGGTTCACGAATTCCCTTCTGGTGGAATCAAACAATCAGGATTTGCAAAGGCGAGCTTTGCATTAACCTCGATGATTCGTATCCTCTTCCCTATTTCTTTTTCTGCTTCTCTTGAAAAAGCTCGTGATGATAAGAGCCTTCTCTGAGCATTTTTGCTCCACAGCCTGGGCATCTTTCATCCTGACATGGTATCCCTCTGTGATGTAGCGTTTTATCGCCACATTTAGGACAGACGCAATAGCCCCCGCTGCCCATATCGTGTCTGCGTTCCACCGTCACAATCAATTCCTCCAAGTTACTCGCATCAATAATGTTCACTGGCTAACAAGGTAAGCCATTCACAGTAACCAGTGCATTTTTCCATAAAGTCTGGTTCGTACTTTGGTTACTTACTGTGGTAGTTCTATGATCGCCCCGAGGCCGCCCTCAACAAAATCATCGCCCCAGGCTTCGCGAAACAGGGCGATAGCCTTGTCCCCGGTGCAATGGCTTGGAGCGACCTTTCTGACGCCCAGCGCTTTCAGTCGCTTGATAATCACGGAGATCTCGGCATCACTTCTACCCCTCAGGTGAAACCCTCCCGTCAGCAGATAGATGTTCTTGCCAAGATACGATTGAGCCTGCTCGGCCATTTTGGCTACATTGGGATGCGCGCAGCCTGTGATCACTATGAGTCCTTGCCGGGTGTCCACTATCAAGGCTTGCTCCTTGATGGCCCCTCCCATCTCTCCCGTTGAATAGACGCTATCCATAAGCCGTTGTGGCCCGGATACGGTCTCAATCGCCGCTCCGAGGTCTATAATCTCTTGCTGGAACGATGCCGGGAACGATTCCGGCATATACACGGTGACATTTGGATTTTTCTCCAGGAAAACGTGTAGCCCGCCGGTGTGGTCCGCGTGGATATGAGAAAGCACCACCGCATCTACACGTTGAGGATCCAGGCCGAGGCGCTGCATGTTCACGAGAAAGATATCGCCATTGCCACCTGTATCAAACAGAAAGGTCTTATCCAGACCCTCAATCAAGCAGGAAAAGCCCCAGCCGGTCTCCAAACCTGCCTTATAGGGCACATTATTGAAAACGACGTAGAGCCGAATCTGACCCTGATCGGCCTTCTTCGTTCCGCCCGCCGCTATACTGCTTTGTGACATGTACAGTACCCATCCAAAAAGTATGGCAAGTGCGATGTTTTTGTACGAATGCATGGCAAACACCGCTCCAGTCCGTTATTTTGCCTCGGAACCCGCAAAAGAAGTAAGTAGCTTGTGGGCGATTTCTGTGAATATCTGTGCCGTGTCACAATCGGGCGACTTGACCATCAGGGGGATTCCTTCGTCACCGCATTTTCGAAGCTCGATGTCGATAGGGAGTGCGCCCAGTAGTGGTAAGCTCAGTTCGCGGCTGAGAGCTTCGCCACCACCTTTTCCGAAGATCTCAATCTTGTCATCAGAGTGTTCACAGCAGAAATAGGACATGTTCTCCACGACCCCGAGAACCGTCTTGCCTATCTTGCGAAACATAGACACGGCTCGCCTCACATCAGCAACTGCGACAGACTGGGGTGTCGTTACCATAAGAATGTCGGCTTGAGGTAATGACTTGGCGATCGTAATGGAAACGTCACCTGTGCCCGGTGGCAGATCGATAACCAGGTAATCCAGCTCGCCCCAGGAAACCTGACCCAGAAACTGCCTGATAGCCTTGGTAACCATTGGTCCCCGCCAAACCACGGGTTGATCTTCATCCACCATAAACCCAATAGACATCACTTTTAGCCCGAATTTCTCCAATGGCTCTATCATCCCGGTATGGATTTCAGGCTCTTCGTTGAGATCAAGCATAACCGGAATACTGGGGCCATAGACATCAGCATCGAGAAGACCGACGCGGAAACCGTGTTGTTCTAGCGCCAGGGCAAGATTGACGGCCACAGAAGTCTTGCCCACACCACCTTTTCCACTGGCGACTGCGAGAAAATGCTTTACATTCTGAATGCCTTCCAGCGGTGGCGCTGGAGATGGGGCGATTTGTGTTATCTTTTTCATAGTGGCTTACTTTATTTCAACCATAAACAAGGTGCAACGCAAACTTGGCTTATGCCAAGACATCGCATAAAAGTAGCCTCAAGAAGACAGCACGGACATTCGTCAATCTGTTACCTATCATCATTGGCATGCTTTTTATGACTAGTCCAGCTATCACAGCCTTCCATGAACAGATTTCGGCGACCCTATTTGCTGACAATGATGCGCTAGTTGGCGCTTCAGTCGACAGCATCGCGGCGGGAGATCTAGTATCATGGGGTGGTTAACTGCAATTGTAACGGGTATTCTATCAACCGGACTGGTTTACGCCTGGTATGCGTTGCCCGACTAATGGCTGCTATTCATGGTGACTGATGGCACTTCGATTCAACCAAAGTTGAGGGAGAAAAAATGATTATAGCAATTGCCGCAATAGATCCGGATTTGAATGCTCAGGTTGCTCTGCATGGTGCACGTGCACCGTATTACCTGTTGTTCGATGATCAAGGAATCTTGCTTGATTCCCTGGTAAATCCATTTGTACAAGTCGATCAGGGAGCTGCACCCAGAGCGGCGCTTTTTCTTTCAGATAACGGGGTCACATTGTTGGCAGCGGGCGACTTTGGTCCAAGGCTTATTTCCGAACTGGAACAGAGAGGGATCAGATATGTACAGAAGACGGACCTGGTTTCCGATGCCCTTAAAGAGTTAATTAGCTGAACAAAAATTCGGGTAGTATACGGTACATTATCGATAAAGCGGGGAAGAGCCTTGAGTGACAATCAATATATAACGCTCAGTGAGGCTTTGCGGGATCTTACGAAGCGAGGTTTTACTGAGAATCTTGAATTTATCGAAGGATTGGTCTGTGACGTCAATAGCGGTAGAACATACACGCCTGATGAGCTAACCATTGTCGAACATCATCGCTTTGAAGGCATGAGTAATCCCGATGATATGTCTATCGTCTATGCGATAGTATCTGCAGATGGTGGGCGTGGGTTATTGGTCGATGCCTTTGGCCCTTACAGCAATTCCGATTTGGGAGATTTCCTTAAAAAAGTCAACATACAAATGTCCAGTGTGTCCAAAGATTGATATTGGATATTATAATTGCAGCGGAAAAACCCAAAGCCTTTGGATGACCACTGTTAGCAATAACTCCCCCTCTCTGAACTTTACTGGCCCTTCCAGGTTACGCTGGATGAAAACAATCATAGGGTAAAGATGAGCCAGTGCATCCCCTGGGATGAACTGGCCGAAGGCTATTATCAGAGTTTATCCAAAAGACAAGGTCGCCCGGTAAAAGATGCCTGTCTGGTGATTGGTGCAGTGATTATCAAACACAAGCTCTGCTTGTCGGATGAAGAGACGGTGAAGCAGATTCAAGAGAATCCGGATCTGCAGTACTTCGTCGGACTGCCGGGTTACCAGATGGAGGCAGCCTTTGTTCCGTCATTGCTGGTTGAGATTCGCAAACGTATGGGGCAATCGGTCTTTGAGATATTCCAGAGTGCTATCATCCATGCACTGGAAGAGGCAAACAAAAGCCACGGAGCACGCCATCTGATTCAGATGATGAACCGCCCTCATCATCCGGTGGTTCACCGCAGGAAGAAGAATCGACAAACCAGGGCAAGCTGATCCTCGATGCTACGGTTGCGCCGCAGGCGATCCGCTATCCAACTGATCTGAGTCTGTTGAATGAAGCAAGGGGGTTCAGTGAACAGATCATCGATGCGCTTTATCCTCATACCGCATTGCAGAAGAAACCCCGAACCTATCGCCAGAATGCACTCAAGGCTTATCTTGCGATCGTCAAGCAGAGGCGACCTTCTGCAAGGGCAAGACGTCGTGGTATCAAGCAGCAGATGCAGTACCTTCGTCGTAACCTGGGCCATATCGAGCGACTACTGGAACACTGGCCAAAGGGAACAAAGCTTCCCTTGCCCCGATGGTTACTGTACCGTTGCTGGGTAATCCAGCATGTCTACGCACAGCAGTGGGAGATGTACCAAAATAATAGCCGTCGCTTTTCTGATCGTATCGCCAGCATCTTCCTGGTGAAGAACCTACTGGTCCTGTTGAGGATCTTTTTTGCCCTGGTTAAAAAGAGCTTTACAGAATTCTTATTACGATATATTCGGGGTGTGAAGGTGCAGTTTACTTCCTTCACAAAACATTATCCTGCGGCAGCACAGTTCTGTTTATCAGATAGTGCCATTCTGACTTATTGAGCAGGCTCTAATTACGCAATCTTGAGGCGGTAACCATGTTAGAAAGCGGCTTGCAAAAAGAGATAAATCAAATAAGTGGTGCGTTGGAAATGCTGGGATTGTTGCGGCAGCAGCTGGAGTTGCAACTGGACGAGGTAGCCGATGAAACTGGACAAGAGGCCCTGGACGAAACACTAAGTTATGTTGTCGCTCTACGGTCAGAATATTTGCGCCGCCAGCAAGCGTTGCATCCGCACCACAAAACCTATCTGTTTTATCTGACAGATGAGGGTGTTCTGCCAATACTCCATGATTGTTATATCCCACTTGTTGAGGGTAAATCGGTTGCTTGTGAATTTTTCAACCAGACGTTTCGACTGGCTGACTGGTATGTGCGTGTGGAAAAAGAAGTGCCGAAACAGGTTGTGAACGAAACCTATAGCTGGCTAGTCTTTGATCAGCATGGGCGACTGGATTTACAAGCCGCGCACGCGATTGAGGAGTCACCCCTGCCGACTGAGACAGAAAGAGAAAGAATCAAGCAGCAGTTATTTGATCTTGATATATGAGAGTATAGGAGCGTACTGGTCATGATTTCGCCTCATAACTTTTCCTGGCATGAAAGACATAATCAGGATGTGGATCATATACCGCAGCGGCTGAGGATTGACAGAGTGCAGATATATATTCATATGCCATAAATTTATTCAAAAATAAGATTGCAATAATTAGCTATTAATAAACATAGGGCACAGACGATGGAGTATCCTTTTCATTTTTTTTAGTGAATTATTCAAACAGCTTGGACTGGGAAGCAAACATGAAGAGATACAAGCATTCCTGCGTGAACATGTACCAGTTGCCAACTGTGATAATATTGTCGAATGGTCGATTTTGGTCACCTGCCCGGGCGGGCTTCCTGCGTGAAGCACGAGAATCTGACAGTGGCTGGTCAGAAGTCGTCGATGCGTTGAACGTGGCGCGGAGGGCGACTGATAAAAGCGAATAGATGTTTTGTGCCGAAAATGATTACAAGGGGTCGCTGATGCCGCATTAGCCTATTCCCCAGTTGTTTTGGCTTGCAGTTTATACAAAGTACCACAATAAGGACATAGTGCTTCACCCTTATCATCCAGCTCTAAAAATACCCGTGGGTGGGAACTCCATAAGCAATCGTCAAAAGGAGGACAGCAAATTTCGTTATTTTTAAGAATCTCGCTGGCATCTAAAATGTGCACCTTCTCAGAATTTGCTGGTTTACAGTGAAGTACTACATCATTTTTGCTCATTAATTTTATACCTTTCTCTATTTGCTATCAGGTTTTGTCATTGTATATGTTATTAGTGCTGATGGCAGTGACGATTGTCATGTGCCCTAAGTATATACCTGATGTATTCGAGCATGCAGACGACTATATTAAGCATCCTAAAAAGCTGGACTGAAGCAGGCTGCTTTGTAGAAAGTGAAAACCCGACTAACAACGTATACTTTTAAAATTTCTCGGGAACCATCGCACTCAGTAGTATGTAAATGAATACGCTTACAATCATGCCCAGGATAAACAGATGTATCTTATGGTATCTTCTGGCCATTGGCAGCAATTCATGCACTGAAACAAATATCATGGCCCCAGCGGCAAAGGCCATGAATACTGGGTTGAAGATAGGGTGAAAGTGCACAGCCACAAGCCCAATTATGGCTCCCAACGGTTCAGCGAGCCCTGATAAAAAAGCTGCCGTATACAGGAATCGTTTCTTCTTAACGGCGATGATTGGGACAGCCATTGCGAACTCTTCGGGAATGTTATGGATCGCGATTGCCAATGCGACCAATATGCCCAGTGAGGGCGAAGCAATATAGGAACTAGCCATGGCAAACCCTTCGGGCACGTCATGCAGGATGAGGCCGAATGCCACCAGGTAAGCAGTCTTCAGCAACGTCCGGTTGAAAACTCCTTTTTCTTCTATCAGGTGAGTATGAGGGATTAGCCAATGCAGACTTGCCACGATCAACATACCCAGTATGCATGCTATGGTGGTTATAGCGATATTCGTCTTATCTATGGCCTCCGGTATAAGTTCGAAGAAGGAAATTAGTAACATGATTCCAGAAGAGAATCCTATTCCTGTGGCAATAGCCCGCTCGTTCTTGCCGACATAGATCGCTAATGTAACGCCCAGCAGTGTAGTCAACACCGAAAGAAATGCTAGCAGCAGAACGGCAATGTAGGTCGAGTCTGTAGTAAGCTCAACCAGCATACTTAAATTAGAAGTTGCTCCATACAACAATGGCGCATAGTTTTACTCATGAGAAATTGGCTTATCAGTAAAGAGATAGTCTTTTAACTCTTTATCGAATGACAAATCCTTACGACGAATCCATTCTAGAATCATTGCCGCGTGTTCTTTTTCTTCGTCGCGGTTATGGGCGAGAATGGCTTTCAGATCAGCATCTTTGCAAGCATTAACTCGCTGATTGTACCAATCAACAGCTTCCAGCTCTTCCATTAGTGAAGTGATCGCCCGGTGCATATCTCTTGTTTCATCAGTAAGTTCATCTATCGGTTCGTGATAACCTTCGTTTGACATTTTGTTCTCCTATACATTGGCATTTTAGTTTCATTGTAGATTGCTATATGTTCTCAAGTGAGACACTTAATACTATTCCTAATAAGAATATTATATCAGCGTTACGGTTTTCTGTGCTTTGCTATTGTGCTAGCCCTGGTCCCCTGACTTGACTTGTATATCATTTTTTACGGGTACGCTTTTGATGTCACAAGGACCGCGATATTCTTCAGGTATATTCTCAGGACACTTTCCGCATAAAGTGTTACCCGGTACTGCAAAATCAATTTTCCGCGGGTATGGCAAGTCTAGTCCGTTCATAATAGCAATGAATTCCTGCTCGGTTTTATTATTACCCAGACGAGGATTTCGCTGTTTTTCCTGAGCAATGGTTGTGATATGACGACCTTCGTAATCATGGCTAGGGTA
>JAYEGM010000183.1:0-9953 GCA_034659075.1 Pseudomonadota bacterium | reverse complement strand
CTGGGTATCCCCGCCAGGTGTGGCAGCCAGAGGGTTACCACCACTAACTTCTGTTTCTGGCGCCCACATGAATGAGAAATCAAGTGAACTGGATTTGCCGACATTGGTAGAAAAACCCGCTGTCCAGTGATCCTCTACTACGCCGGGCGCGAGGATGTTGAATACCGTTTCTGAATCAGGAACAGGCTGATCGTTGTGAGAGTAGCCAGCGCGTGCCTGCCAGGTTCCTGCATCGTACTGGTAGCCCAGCTTGATAATATTGGTGTCTTCCCAGCCAAAGCCTGGTCCATTTGAACCACCCATGCAGCTTGTAGGATCGCCACCCATACACATACCAAGGTTTGGCATCATCGGGTTAGAGATTGCAGCAGCATCGCTGTAATCGATACGCTGGTAATCAAGCAGGATGGTATGCTCTTTGGAAGGGCTGAACCTCGCTCCAAGAGACCATGTTTGCGGGATATCGAAATCGCCACCCTCAGCAAACAGCCCGGCATACTCTTCAAACTCACCCATATTGATCTTGCTCTGGTAGGAGGCAGCGAGCGAGAAGGCTTCATTTATATCACCGGTAATACCAACTTTAACGCCAAAACCACCCGCTGTATCATAACCATTATCTGACAGATGAGCCGGGTCGGTAGACATGCGTCCAAAGCTTGCCAGGCCTGTTGCCTTGAAACGAGCCAGGGCATAAATACCGGAAACACCCAGTGAAACCTGATCAGAAACCTGGCGTGCATAGGTAACCATGGTTGCCAGCTGCATCAGATCAACACCAGCGGTTCCGGCATAGTAGGTACCTGTAGGAGCGCCAGGGGCCGTTACGTTAGGGTACTCAGAGTTCATACCACCGTTACCAGCCAGAGTGATGCCAATAGAGCTGACGTCATCAATCATGTGATTCCAGCCAAAGTTTGGTATCAGGAAGTTTTCGTTGTCACTGTCAAAGGTACCGGGAATCAGTGAAAATGCACCGGTTTGAGGGCCGAGGAATGGACCGACCTGATCGACGGTATAACTGCGACGCGGGCTGAACCAGGTCACGCCAGCATCGATACGACTGCCAACATTGACCATGTTAGCAGGATTGATTGTGGCATCCATAGCATCAAGCGGCATTGCAAGACCTGCTCCCGCCATGCCTTTTGATTTAACACCGAAACCATGTGAAAAATAACCATTTGTTGCCATTGCTACACTGGGTAGAACCATGCTTGCAGCGACAGCTAACACTAATACTTGCTTCTTGGGGATCATCATCATCTTTACCTCTGGATATATTAATATGAAAATTTCATCTACCCGGGCTTGTTTTTGTTGTTTCCAGGCAACTTGAATCTCTTATTACGACTCTTAGTGGGCATAAGCATGGTCAAATTTCACATATAAGTCAATAAAAATGCCGTGATTTTTTAAGTTTGTTGCAAATTACACTCGTTTGTTGCGATCAGGCAACAAAAAGCCCGCATCAAGGCGGGCTTTTTTAGCTGGCCACGAATGCTTTGTGGCCACAGTGATTGTGATGTGCAGGTATCAGCCCATCAAAACCTGTTGCTCAGATATACAGGGTAATATCCGCATCGCCTGCAAATTCGAAGAATGATGCGGCGCCGACAAAATCCAGTCCATCGAGGAAATCGCTGTGATTCATGTCGAACAGGTCCACAGTCATCTGGCAGGCAACCAGCTTCACTTCAGCTTCGATGCAGAGCTCACGCAGGTCTTCGATGCTGGCAACACCCTTTTTCTTCATGGTGTTTTTCATCATCATGGTCATCATGCTTTCCATACCGGGTATCGCAGTACCGAGTACAGGAAACCACTTGTCCATCCCCATAGGCATAGGCATGCCCGGGTTGCCAAGTGGGCTGACTTTCAGGTTCAGGTCTTTTTTCAGCAGTTGCAGGCCGTAGAAAGTAAAGAAAATCATCACATCATAGCCCAGTGCAGCGGCCGTTGATGACAGAATAAAAGGAGGGTAGGCCCAGTCAAGAGTGCCCTTGGTTGCAATAATAGCAAGTTTCTTTTCAGACATAGCATTTACTCCACGGCATACACCGTTTGTAAGAAAATATTTAAAATCAGCCTTTTTTCATCAAAAAAGTGAACTCGCCACCATTTTCTGCGGATTCCATCAGTATATTGCCAGTCTGCTTTGCAAAGGCTTCAAAATCTTTTACCGAACCTGGATCAGTGGCAATGATACGCAGTACCTGCCCGCTTTCCAGTCCATTTATCGCTTTTTTTGCCCGAAGGATAGGGAGAGGACAGTTCAATCCGCGTGCGTCAAGTTCTTGATCAAAATCAGACATGGTTTACTCCAAAATTAAAAGTATATGATATTGTTAATAAATAATTACTAATTCGAGTTGGGATGTTCGCTACTGTTATACAGGCGAACAGTAATCACTACCTAACCACCCGTATAATAACCGTTTTTTACGCATATTAATTATTATTTATTTATATACGCATTAGACATAATAATTGAAAACACTGTTGAAACACAAATAAATCATCCTATATGTACACTATCTACACTTCTTACTAATTCATGAACAGATCAGAGCTTGTTTAATATAGAAGTGTCTTAAAAAATTCGAGCTTATCTGGATAGCACAGATATATTATAATGCACATCCATTTATTATGAGCATTCACAATTAACTGTATGAGATATATCAGGCAGTAAAATGACCAGTTTCGATCCTGAAACCACATTCAACACGCCATTTTTTAAAAATAACACACCTGGCATATTCATGTACCGAGAATTCATAAAGTTTTTTCTTTCGATACTGTCGCTGGCATTTTTGCTCCTTGCTCTTCCGGCGCAGGGTCAGACTTCTGACTTTAACTTGCCGGACCTCGGCGACGAGTCCCACAGTGTCATGTCTCCGCTTGAGCAAAAGAAGCTGGGTGAGGGCTTTTATCGCCAGGCCCGAGCCTATATGGACCTGGTCGACGACCCGGAATTAAAAGAGTACCTTGATGACCTGGGTAATAGATTAATTGAGGGTGCCGGGCTGGCCAGGGGCAGCTTCACCTTTTTTATGATCAATGATAATACTGTCAACGCCTTTGCCGTTCCCGGAGGCTATATAGGTGTGCATACCGGGTTACTGTTAACGGCTAAAAATGAAGCAGAAGTGGCCTCGGTGCTAGGCCATGAAATAGCCCATGTTACACAGCAGCACATACCCCGCATGATAAGTGCGCAGAAGAAAAACCTGCTGCCAAATCTGGCGACATTGCTGGCAGGAATATTGTTGGGCGGCCAGGCCACAGAGGCGGCCATCGCGATCACATCAGCCAGATCTATCGACAATCAGCTCACTTTCACACGTTCATTTGAAAGAGAAGCCGACCGAATCGGAATAAACGTACTCGCCAACTCCGGCTATGACACCGATGCTATGGCTGATTTTTTTCTGCGCATGCAGCAGGCCAACACCCTGTATGAAACCAATGCTCCGCAATTTCTGCTGACTCACCCTATCACCACTGACCGTATCGCCGAGGCAAAGTCCAGGGCAGCCAACTATCCTCACACAGCAACAAACGACAACACCCGGTTTACGCTGATCCATGCAAAATTGACAGTAGCAAAAGCAGAAGCCAATGGCACAATAAGTCGCTATAAAACGAAAATCCGTAAAAATGGGGCGAAATTCTTGCTGGCAGATCATTACGGTCTGGCTCTTGCCCTGCTGAAAGGGAAAAAATACAGCGAGGCGAAAAAAGAAACCGCCTTATTACTTGAGCATGAACCAGACCAGATGCTGTTTAAAATACTGGAAGCTCAAATAGCCTCTGCTCAGGGGAACAAGAGTAAATCCCTGGAACTTTTCAGTGACATCTATAATTCAAACAAATCATCACTCTCTGCAATTACCTATTATGCGGAAACCCTGGCTCATCAGGGCAACTATGCAGAAGCACGAAAGGTATTGCGTAAAGCTGTCAGAAAATTCCCGAAAAGCATTGTTTTTTACGAAATGCTGTCACAGGCAGAAAGCGAAAGCGGTTCGAAAATGGAATCCCATCGTGCGCTGGCAGAAGCTTATGCACTGCTCGGCAATTACCCTTCTGCTACGCAACAGCTTAATATCGCACGCTCATTTGCAAGCAAAGATGATTTCTACGCACAGGCAAGCATTACGGCAAGAATCAAGGAAATAAAGAGTATCGCCGCACAGGAAAAACAAAAATAACGAGAATTTCAGCCAGCTAAAGCAGGAAAATCTGCTAATTAAGCCTCCCCGGAAAATAATTGTAATAATTCCTTTGCGATCACCGCAACATATATGTATGCTATGTTGCACAAAATAAACGCTGCTGTGTATTGACATAAGATCAAACACAAACAGCATATCTATTAGTTCTAGTGCTTGAGGAGGCCACAAATATGAGGAAATCTTTCTCTCTAGTCGCGTCTGCAGGGGTAGCATTGCTAGCGGGTAATCTCGCTATGATGCCCGTTGCTACAGCCGGCGAAAGTCTACCAACCGATAAGGCATGCAAAAAGCTGAAAGATGCTGATGCTGCGACTAAAGGCTGGTGCACCATGGTAAACCGTAGACAGGGCAACTGCCTTGCCTGTCACGATGTCGTGACAAAGAGATGGCCGGCAGGCCTGCCGGCATCTGGCAACATTGGCCCACCCCTGGTTAGCATGAAAGCACGCTTCCCGGATAAGGCGAAGCTACGTGCTCAGATCTGGGATGCTACGGTTGTCAATCCTAAATCATCAATGATTCCTTTCGGTCGTCACAAAGTGATTTCTGAAGGTGCTATCGATAACATTGTTACATTTTTATACACCATCTAGTTGAGATGGTGTCAATTCAAAACTCAGGAGAGCTTGGAAACATGAAGCGTAGAACATTTCTGAAAGGAACAGTCGCTACTAGCGCACTCGCTGTCGCAGCTGGCGCAGGCTTACTTAGATCAGGTCAGGCACTTGCAGCAGAATGGCCGAAAGCAGCATTTGATGCAGGCGATGTCGCCGCAGCAAGCAAAGCAGCCTTTGGCTCTGATGGAGCAGCAAGTAAAGACATCAAAATCAAAGCGCCATTACAGGCTGAAAACGGAGCAGTGGTTCCGGTCAAGGTCGAGACATCACTGGCTGACGTCAAGAGCATCGCAATTCTTGTTGCGAAGAACCCTAAACCACTGGCAACAAAAGTGGACTTTAGCGGTGACAGTGTTGGTTTTTACAGCACCCGTGTGAAAATGGGTAAAACCTCTGACATCATCGTCTATGTCAATTCGGGCGGAAAAATACTGAAAGCTTCCGCAACGGTAAAAGTAACAGTCGGCGGGTGTGGCGGTTAATCCATCCTCGCATGTCAACAGCTAAGGTACTGAAATAATGGCAACGAAAATTAAAGCCCGTAAAAAGGGTAATGCAACTGAAATCCTCGTACTGGTCCAGCATCCGATGGAAACTGGATCACGCAAGGACAAGAAAACCAAAAAGGAAATACCTGCTCACTTCATCCAGACACTTAATTTTGCTATCAATGGTAAAAGTGTGGCTGATGTCGCTATGGGTATTGGTGTTTCCAAGAACCCACTGGTCGGTATACGCGTCAAGAATGCAAAATCTGGCGATAAGATCGAAGTTTCTTGGAAAGACAACAAAGGTGAAACCGGCGGCGCCAAAACAGCCGTAAAATAAGTATATCTATACGGGAATGATCAGGTCAGACAAAACTGACCTGATCATGACTACCAGGAGGAGTATTATGAATAAAAAACTTATATTAATGCTTGCGGGTATCGGTATTGCTATAGGAGCACCGATAACTGCATCAGCAACCCCTGAAGATGACCTGAAAGAATTTCAGGGATACTTCAAAAAGAAATTCCCAACAGTTCCACTGGAAGCATACAACGATGGTGTTAACTCACTGCCACAGTATGCAGACCGTGTTGAAAACTGGAGAGGAATCATGGAATTCCCGCCATATGAAGTTGACATAGAAAAGGGTGAGGAGCTTTGGAACACACCTTTTGCTAATGGTAAAACCTACGCCAGCTGTTTCCTGAATGGCGGCAAAGGTCTCGCTGTCGGCTACCCATTCTATGACAAAGCCAGCAAAAAGATGCATACCATCGAAGCTGACCTCAATGAATGCCGTGTTAAAAATGGTGAGAAACCCATCAAAAACATGAAGCACGGTGCCATGGCCCAACTGACAATTGCCTTCAAACGCCTGTCACAGGGCAAGAAAATGGCGGTAAAGGTTAACAGCCCGGAAGCATTAGCTGTATATGAAAAAGGCAAGCAATTCTACTGGGCGCGTCGAGGACAGCTGAATTTCTCCTGTGCAACCTGCCACGTACAGGATTCCGGTACCAAGATTCGTGGCGATG
Organism: Pseudomonadota bacterium; assembly: GCA_034659075.1. GTDB lineage: Bacteria > Pseudomonadota > Gammaproteobacteria > BMS3Bbin11 > BMS3Bbin11 > BMS3Bbin11. Next base: position 3,569 of record JAYEGM010000183.1, on the reverse strand, counting down.
TCCTGAGTGCGGGTCTGGGTCAGGGTACTGGCTTCCCGGTATATCGTACAAAATGGGCAATTAAAGGTGGCGATAACAAAGCACTAGGAACTATCCACCGTCGCTATACAGGCTGCAACAAGCAAGTACGTGCCAAGCCTCTTAAGCCACAAAGTGCTGCCTATACAGCCCTTGAGTTTTACCAGGCATATATGAACACCGGTATCCCATTAAAGGTACCTAGTCAGCGTCAGTAATCACTTTCCTGACAACTGAAAAGCCCGGCTAAGCCGGGCTTTTTTTTACCTCGATTTCTTCGAAAAACCCTATCCGTTATAGCTTTGAATCACCTGTAAATAATTACACCTTTCAAAAGCAGCAGGATTAACAGCGTGTAATTTACTTGCACTGCCTTTTAATTGTGATACAGAGGTGTATTCATTCTCTTCCATCCATTCCTCCAGCCCTGAAAGAATGACAGACAGGTGGTCTGGGCCATTTTTAAGCAGGGTGCTGCAGAGATGCGTTACATCCGCACCAGACAAAAGCATCCTGATGACATCCTCAGCGGTATGTATACCTCCCGTTGCAGCAAATGAAATATCGACCTGTCCATATAAGATACCTATCCAGCGCATGGCCAGAAGGCTTTCCTGCGAAGTGGAAAGCTTCAATTCCGGCGTGATACCCAAAGTCTTTAGATCGATGCCTGGCTGGTAAAAACGATTAAATAAAGAAACCCCATCCACACCGTGCTGCTGCAGCTGGTTAACCATATATGAAACCGAGCTGAAAAATGGGGACAACTTCATCACCAGAGGTATGCTGATGTGTTTGCGCAGCTCTATCAATAGATCCAGGTATAATTGCTCTACTTCTCTGCCGGACTGCTCGAACTCAGCGGCGATATAATAAACATTCAGTTCAAGCGCATCCGCACCCGCTTGCTGAATCTCCAGTGCATGATCAATCCAGCCTCCAGTAGTCACGCCATTAAGGCTGGCAATAACCGGAATATCCAGGGACTGTTTCAGTGAAAAAATATGGGCAAGATATTCGTCAGTTTTAGTCTGGTAGGCTGCCGAACTGGGTAAATAGCCATCTGCTTCATTATGTCCAATATCCTGGCTGAAAATGTAGGCATCCATCAGGTGATCTTCCTCCCTGACCTCTTCCTCAAATAATGAATACATCACCAGCGCCGATGCCCCGGCATCCTCCAGTTTTTTTGCTGTCTCCAGGTCCCGCGAAAGAGGCGAGGCTGATGGCACAAGTGGATTTGTCAGTTTGAGTCCCAGGTATTCTGTACTGAGGTCCATATCATTTCTCCTTCGCGCTTAAGGTCTGTTCCTTGCCATCATCAAATGAAATTTCTGATAGCTGCTTGTAGTGCTCATATCGCTCATTTGCTTCCTGTTCGGCCTGCTTGAACAACTTTCTGGATATTTCCGGGTGACTGCGTTGCAGCATACTGAAGCGCATTTCGGTAGAGGCAAAATCAATAAATGGAATAGAGGGTTTTTTTGAATCCAGCTGTAACGGGTTTTTACCCAGGGCGGTACGTCTTGGGTCATATCTAAACAAGTTCCAGTGCCCACTTTTAAGGGCCAGATCCTGTTGCCGTAAATTAAATGAAAGATCCACGCCATGTGCGATACATGGACTGTAGGCAATTATTAGAGACGGTCCCGGATAGGATTCGGCTTCCATAAACACTTTCAGTGTCTGCATATCCTTAGCACCAAAAGCAACGTGCGCAACGTAGACGTTTTCATAGGCCATAGCAATCATCGACAGGTCTTTTTTCTTCATCGACTTGCCACTGGCAGCGAATTTTGCCACGGCTCCTTTTGGCGTTGCTTTCGACATCTGACCGCCAGTATTTGAATATACCTCTGTGTCCAGAACCAGTATGTTGACATCACGACCCGAGGCAAGAACATGGTCAAGACCACCAAAACCGATATCATAGGCCCATCCATCACCACCCACGATCCAGACACTTTTTCGGACAAGGTAATCTGCCATGCCTGCAAGTGTTCTCGCTTCTGGCCGTGAACTTGATTGTAGCTGTTCTATCAGGCTTTCAACCCGTTTTCGTTGCTCATAGATGCCTGCTTCATCATGCTGCTCGGCCTGCATTATGCCGGCAACCAGTTCCTTATCCAGATTCTCGCTCAATTCTTCCAGCAGGTGCCGGGCATGTTCAGAACGTGAATTTATTGCCAGACGCAGACCGAGACCAAACTCAGCATTATCTTCAAACAGCGAGTTGGACCAGGCCGGGCCGCGGCCATCCGAATTTTTTGACCAGGGAGTGGTCGGTAAATTTCCGCCATAGATAGATGAGCAGCCGGTAGCATTGGCAACCACCATACGGTCCCCAAATAGCTGGGTGGCCAGCTTGAGATAAGGCGTTTCTCCACACCCTACACAGGCGCCGGAGAACTCAAATAAAGGCTGCCCCAGCATAGCGCCTTTCATCGTACTCCAGCGGATGTCTCTGCGATCAAACTCAGGCAGGCTGAGGAAATATTCCCAGTTTGTTCTCTCCTCTTCTCTCAGTGGCGGCAGACTACGCATATTGAGGGCCTTATAACTGGATCGTGACTTGTCTCTCACTGGACATATCTCAACGCACAGGCCACAACCGGTACAATCTTCAGGTGCTACCTGGTAGCTGATATGCATACCCTCGGCAAATTCCTTTCCCTTTACAGCTACATGCTTGAACGAGGCAGGAGGGTCTATAACGGCCTTCGTCGAAAAGACCTTGCTGCGTATTGCTGCATGTGGACAGACAAATGGACATTTGCCACAATGGATACAAAGTTCCTCATCCCAGACAGGGATCTCCGGAGCGATATTTCGTTTTTCCCAACTGGCTGTACCTGTAGGCCAGGTACCGTCATTTGGCAGCAGGCTAACAGGCAGCGAATCCCCCTTCCCTGCAATGAGTTCGGCTGTGACTTCCCTGATAAACGCCGGCGCATCATCCGGGATCAACTGGATCATTTCTGTTTCCCCTGAGACGTCTTCCGGCACTTTAACCTCATACATCGCCGCCAGCGTATTATCAATGGCTCGAAAATTCATGTCCACAATCCGCCGGCCTTTCCGGCCATAGGTCTTTTCTACTGCCTGCTTTATCTTTGCAATCGCCTCTTCAGCCTGAAGAATACCCGAGATGGCAAAAAAACAGGTCTGCATAATGGTGTTAATCCTTTTACCCATACCGCTGTCTTCGGCAACCCTGTAGGCATCAATGGCAAAGAACTTTATTTCCTTGTCTATCATCTGCTGCTGCATACTGCGTGGAAGCGAATTCCATACCTGTTCTTTTTCTTGCGTGGTATTGAGCAGGAAGATAGCGCCCGATGCTGCCAGCTCAAGCATATCGTAACGCTCCAGGAACACCTCCTGATGACAGGCAACAAACTGTGCCTGCCCTGTGCCAATCAAATAACTCGAACGTATTTTTTCCGGACCAAATCGTAAATGTGAGACTGTGACAGCCCCGGCTTTTTTTGAATCATAGACAAAATAGGCCTGCGCCTGGATATCGCTCTCCTGCCCTATAATCTTTATTG
>JAYEGM010000182.1:0-2448 GCA_034659075.1 Pseudomonadota bacterium | reverse complement strand
TTTCACCTTATCTCTTTCTCTTTCAGATAGTTCCACCTCTTCACAGAGCAAGTCAAAGATGGCAAGCTCTTCCTCTGAAAGCCCTTCTCTACCAGCCCGACGATCTTCATTATCGAGTTCATGCACAAAGTTTTTTAGTTGAATAAAGAACTGCTCAGCCTGATAGGCACCGAGATTATATTCTTCTACTAGTTTCTGAAATTTTTCCTGTAAATCCTGGCGGCTTATATTGAGTTCCATCATCTGCCCTAGCCTGCGTTCAATGATATTTTTTAATCTCTCAATATCAGATCGTTTAGGTTTTTTGGTTCTATCCAGCATCTGGGCAAGCGCATCAAAATCAATACCGGCGATATTCACAGGATCAGGTAAATTGCTACCTATGTGAACTGTGTCTATGGCCTCTTCTATAAGTTCATTAACTTGTGTCCTAACAACATCAAGTACATCCTGATCATCCACATCAAGACCTGACTTCAACCGCATCTGGCGATAGATAACACTGAGTGCTACGCGTTGTTTGATATATTGATAGGCATTTTTATCTGGCAAGATAGCTTTGAAAATTCGGTTAATTTGCCGTACGTAGTTAGCAAAATCATCTCGTAATTCTGGCTGAAGTAATATTTCACTTGCATCATCTAAAAGCTCCAGCTTTTTCAAGTCTTCGGTAGAAGCATCGATGATGTCCTGCAGGCTAATCTTTTGCTCTGCAAGGAAACCGGTGACTTCGCTTATTACTTTTTCCAGTTCCTCAAATAATACGGTCTTATGGTCTGCTGGGGTGTCAACATCATAGCCCCCTGCTTCTTCCTGGACTGCTCCGCCGTACATCCCTAATGCTTTCTGTAATGCCCCAAATATGTTGATGTAATCGACAATCTGGCCTGCGGGCTTACCTGAGAATACCCGATTCGCCCTGGCAATGGTTTGCATCAGGGTATGGTTCTTCAACGGCTTGTCTAAATACAGTGTAGAGACAGCAGGGGCATCGAACCCGGTCATCCACATGGCACACACGAACACAATGCGCAGCGGATCATCGGGATCTTTAAATTTCTCATCCAGTTTTTCTTTCTTTATACGCTCGCGATGCGGTTTGAAGTCCAGACCCATCTTCTCCAGGCGCTCATAATCCCCTTGCCCACCGGAGACCACCACGGCCATATCTGTAGTTTCCATTTCCTTAATTTTTTCTTCCAGCCAGTTTTTACGGCTGCCACTGGCGTGTTTTAATCGGGTCTTGAAGCTATCTAACTTAATCCCCCATTCACGTTGCACCTTGTTATACATCTTGATAGCGGTGGCTTTATCAATAGACACCACCATGGCCTTGCCCACTACACCACTGGAAAATGGCTCACGCCCCATATAGTGATCCACAATGTCTCGGGCAATGGTATCCAGGCGGTCACTGTCGGTAATAATTTTATAAGGTTGGGCAAACTCACGTTCCAGCCTGGCTTCCTGTTCTTCAGTCAGATCGGCCTGATCGAGTATCTCTACAATCGCATCACCCAAATCATCGCGATTGAGATTGACCTCGGGAACACGGTTTTCATAATACAAGGGCAAGGTCGCGCCATCATCCACTGCATCACCAAAGTTATAGATACTGACATAATCACCAAAGACTTCACGGGTCTTCTCTTCACCGGCTAACAAAGGAGTTCCGGTAAAGGCGATAAATCCTGCATTGGGCAAGGCCCGGCGCATATTCATCGCCAGGGTATCGTACTGGCTGCGGTGGGCCTCATCGGTAATGACAATAATATCATCGCGGGTGGATAGCACTGGATATTCCTCACCCTGCTCAGCACGGAATTTTTGAATCAGGGTAAAGACAAAGCGATGGTCTTCACTGAGGAGTTGTTTGAGATCATTACCGGAGTTGGCCTGCGCCTCTTCGTGCACGATACCTGCGGCATTAAAGGTTTTGTATATCTGGTCATCCAGGTCAGTACGGTCTGTGACCACCACAAAGGTCCAGTTACCCGGCAGCTTGCGAAAAGCCTTCTGGCTGAAAAACAGCATGGAAAAACTCTTGCCACTGCCCTGTGTATGCCAGAACACACCCAGCTGACCATCACGTTCCTTGATATCCTTCAAACCATACAAGGCTTCACTCACACCTAAGTACTGATGGTACTTGGCAATGATCTTGGCCGTTTTCTTTTTCTTTTCAAAAAAGATGAAGTTCTCAATGATATCCAGCAGGCGTGATTTCTCACAAGTGCCGCGCAGCACTACTTCCAGGCTGACCTTGCGATCTTCCTTTTCGCTATTAATCTTTTTCCAGTCGGCAAAGTGCTCCCACTCGCTGGTGATGCTGCCGACCCTGGACTGGATACCATTGGATAGAATAATTAGTTGGTTATGCCAGAATATCTGCGGAATCGTGTCACGATAATCCTTGAGATTCTCTTTATAGGCATTAATCAGACGACG